>DASRLG010000030.1:0-7863 GCA_035648575.1 Candidatus Dormiibacterota bacterium | reverse complement strand
ACTGACGACCATCCCAGTAACGCAGGTAATTATGCTTGGGGTCGTTGTATTGGTCGGCGCGGCGTTTATGAGAGCCCTGGGCTTTCTTGGGCTTGGTTTTGGAAGTTGGGGCGGATGTCTTGGGCATAACCGAACTAGTATAACAAGATGAGCGGAAATCGCTATATCGCGAGGCGCCTAATTATCGAATTTCAGGATAGCGTTGCTGTTTTTACCACGGCGAACCATAACGGCGCTGCGGGACTGCGCGTCGAAGTGGAAGTCACCGGGCATCTTCTGGTTATTGATATATATGGCTCCGCCGCCCAGGAATTGCCGGGCTTCGGTTTTGGACGAGGCCAGGCCCGTTTCGACCAAAGCGTTAATCAGATCGTCTTGGGATATCTGCTTCGGTACCCGGGCGGTCGGCAGCTCTTTTTCCAGGGCCGTAAACTCGTCCGCGCCCAGTTCGAGAGCGTCATCGCTGCCAAACAGCACCGCGGCTATACGCTGTTGCGCTTCGGCCGCCGCTTGGCCGTGTACGAGCTTAGTGACTTCAAAAGCCAAAGTCTTCTGGGCCAGCCTGGCACCGCGTTTTTCGTTAAATTCGCTCGTGATTCCATCGATGGCGTCCTTGTCCAACTCGGTGAATATCTTTAAATAACCTTCCACGCCTTCGTCGTCGACGTTCAGCCAAAACTGGTAGAACTTATAAATACTGGTTTTGGCGGCGTCCAGCCAGATCGCGCCGGCTTCGGTTTTGCCGAACTTGCTGCCGGTGGCCTGGTTAATAACTAACGGCACGGAGTAAACATGGGCCTCGCCACCGGCCATGCGGCGGATCAAGTCGACACCGGCGATACTGTTGCCCCACTGGTCGGAACCGCAAACCTGAAGCGTTACGCCGTGGTCCTGGTACAGCCGCAGGAAATCATAAGCCTGGATCAGGACGTAGCTGAACTCGGCGTAACTGATACCGGCACCCTGCTCGCCAAGTCGTGCCTGCACGAAATCACGAGCCAGCATCTGGCGCATCGGCACGTGTTTACCGACGTCGCGCAGGAAATCCAGGTAACGCATGTCTTTGAACCAGTCATAATTGTCGACCAGCTCGAAATGGCCGCCGCCGAAGACCTGACTATATTGGTTAGCGATAGTTTGCTTATTGGCGGCGATTTCTTCGATGGATTTAAGGCTGCGTTCGGTGCTTTTGCCATCGGGGTCGCCGATCAATCCGGTAGCGCCGCCAACCAGCAGGACGGCTCGGTGCCCATGTTTGATAAAGCATTTAACCATCATGGCGGCCGCCAGGTTACCGATGGTCATGGAATCGGCGCTGGGATCAACGCCCCAGTAAAAGGTGATCGGCTCACCGTCAAGCACGGTTATTTCTTTGTAGGTCGTCTGGTTGACGAGGCCGCGCCAGGCAAGTTCTTCTGAGAGCGTCATGCTTCTCCTCTTGGTGTCTTAAGCATTCTTTAATTCAGTATAACGTAACCTATGTCATGCGATGAAAACTTATGCTTTTTATTGGACGGGTTTGCTATAATGGCCGTAGGTTTTTGATGAGGGAGACAGACAATCAACTATGAGTAAAACCACTGGTCGCAATCGCCGATCTAAAGATACTATAACTACCAAGAGCGGCAAGACCATCAAACTTAACCGGTCCCTAAGCGACCGCGTTAAGGCTCGCAAAGCCGCCCGTTCAGCCGATAAGGCTGCCTATCTGGCTACCCTGCCAAAAGACCGTTTCCATCGTATTCTTTTCCGACTCCACCCTAAGCGCGTGGCGCGTTACTGGTTCAGCCGCCAGGGCGGCATTATGGCGCTGAAGATTATTGGCGTTTCGATTGTCGTCGGCTTCTTCCTGACTATCGGGCTGTTCGCTTATTTCCGTAAAGACCTGCCGAAGATCAAAGATTTGTCCGGTGATAGCCTGGGCGGCAACATCACTTATTATGACCGGACGGGCCAGACCGTATTATTTAACGACTATAACTCCATCAAGCGTGTCCCGGTCGCCAGCGATGCTATTTCGAAGTACGTGAAAGAGGCGACTGTCGCCACCGAGGACAAGGACTTTTATAAACACGGCGCTTTTGACGTCCGAGGCATCATGCGGGCCGCTTATCATGACGCTAGCGGCAGCAGCGGCGCGGTGCAGGGCGGTTCGACGATTACCCAACAGCTGGTCAAACTTAACGAAAACTGGACCTCCAACCGCACCATCACCCGCAAGGTCAAAGAACTTATCCTGGCCGTCGAGTTGGAACGCGAGTATTCCAAAGACGACATCCTAACCGGGTACCTGAATATCGCTCCTTACGGCGGGGTCGATTATGGCGTGCAGGCCGCGGCCGAGGATTATTTCCAGACTGACGCCGCGCATTTGTCACTGGCCCAAGCCACTATGTTGGCTGCCATACCGCAATCCCCGAGTTTTTATTCGCCTTACGCCGGCCATTTGTACAATCCGGCCGTCGCCAGCGATACCTTCGACCCGACCGCCATGCTTAACCGGCAGCACTATATCCTGGACCTGATGGTAACCCAACATTACATTACCAAACAGCAGGCTGACGATGCTAAGGCGGTCAACATATTGGCTGAGGTCCACCAGCAAACGCCGAAGTTCCAGGATATTAAGGCGCCTTACTTCGTACTGGCAGCCAAGCAGGAACTGGAGCAAACCTACGGCGCCACGACCGTCCAACGAGGCGGTTGGAAAGTCATCACCACCTTGGATTTGAACCTGCAGACCAAGGCTGAACAACTGGTAGCTTCCAACTTGTCCCATGTCCAACGGTTTGGAGCCGACGAAGAGGCCATGGTCGGGGAGGACGTCCAAACCGGGCAGATCGTGTCTTTGGTGGGCGGCACCGATTTCAATAACCCGAATTATGGACAGAATAATTACGCGGCTGGTATTTTGATACCGCCTGGTTCGAGCTTCAAGCCCTATGATTACGTGACCCTGATCAACAATAATAACAACGTCGGTGCCGGCTCCGTGCTCTATGATACCCAGGGTCCATTACCGGGCTATCCCTGTACCAATAAGGCGTTGCCCAAGAGCGGCGGCAACTGCCTGGAAGACTATGACTTCATTTACCCCGGCCCGATTACCCTACGCTATGCTATGGGCGGCTCACGTAACGTCCCGGCCGTCAAAGCCATGCTTGAAGCCGTGCCTAACGATAAGAGCACCGGGCATGTTGACTCGGTTAATAAGGTCATCAGCACGGCTTCGGCTATGATGGACAACACCTACGACCAGTCCCAACATTTAAGCCCTTACAACTGCTATGCCAACGAGGCTTTGACTCAAACTACCCAGTGTTACGGTGCTTCGGCCATAGGTGACGGTGCTTTCCTGCACCTTGACGACCACGTTAACGGCTTGTCGACACTGGCGCGTTTAGGCCAGGCTATACCGCATACCTATATCCTCAAGATTACCGACGCCTCGCAAAAAACTCTTTACCAATGGAAGCAACCCGTAGCCAAACAAGTCGTTAAGGCCGATGCCGCTTACATTGTCGATAATATGGCCTCCGACCCCAACGCCAGCTACCTGCCCGGCAGCTGTACCGCCACGACCTGTACCAGCCTGGCCCGCGGCGGTTACAAGTTCCAGCGCTTCAACGGTTGGGATTTCGGTGTCAAAACCGGTACCACCAACGACGGCTTCGACGGTCTGATGACCAGCTGGTCGACTAAATATGCCGTTGTCAGCTGGGTCGGTAACCATACCAGGAACGTCAACCTTAATACCACGATGGAAAACCTGACCGAACCGCTGACCAGAGGCTGGATGGAATATGCCCACACTAACCTCAAACCGGTCAACTGGACTCCGCCCAAAGATATTAAGACCGCCGCCGCTTTCGTGGTCCGCAACCACATCCACTACGGTGACGTCGAGCCCAGCCCGAGCCAGGACCTATACCCGTCATGGTACGTCGGCGGCGGCAGCGGCAAAGCCAGCTCGCAGACAATCGACAAGGTTTCCGGCAAGATAGCTACCAGTTGTACGCCGGCAGCTGCCAAAGAAGTCATTTCCAATGGCAATGTCGCATCGTGGAACATCGATATTTTCGTCAACCACGGCGTGCCTAATGTGGGCTCCTCCACTAGCGGCGTTACCAGCACTTCGTCATCAGCTAACGACGACGTCCATAACTGTAACGACAGTCCGCCGACCGTAACCTTGACCGCACCCGGCAACTGTTCCAGCACCGGTTGTGTCATAACCGCTACCGTCACCCAAGGTACCCACGCCCTAAGCGACCCCCAGTACCCTCAGGATCCCGGCACGATCAACTTTACGCTCAATGGCCAAGTCATCCACTCCGAAGGCGTAAGCAACTCACCCAGCACCGTATCCTTCAACTACAATCCAACATCCAGCGGCAGCGGGACTTTGGCGGCTACAGTTACCGATAGCGTGCTATATACAGGCTCGGCCAGCCAGGCCATGAGCTACAGCTCGTCCAGTCCCATATCACTTACGTCACCTTCAACGACAAGCGGAGCGTCATACACAGCTTCATGGTCAGGCGGTAGCGGAACCTATACAGTTAGCGTAAGCGGCGGCGGCACCGGCTGCACTACGTCCAATGGCAGTTGCCCTATTACATTACCCAACCAGGGCAGTTATACCATAGAAGTTAGCGATAGTAATGGTGACAGCTCAGACCCATTTACGGTTGTGCGCAGCACTTAATCTTCGAGGAATTGGTTCAGAGCGCTGCGGACGTCGGCGACACCGTGAAGGCCGGTGAGTTTTTTGCCGGTTTTTTGTCGGGGACCGATAGCGCCGTCGAAGCCTAGTTTTTTGGCTTCGGCCAGGCGTTTGTCGGCATGGGAAACGTGGCGGACTTCCCCGCTCAAGCCTACTTCACCGAAGACAACCGCGTTTCGTTTCAACTGCAAACCCTTAGCTGCCGAGCCGATAGCCAGGCAAATCGCCAGGTCGGCCGCCGGCTCGCGGATCTGGATACCGCCGACAATGTTTATATAAATGTCATGTTCGGCCAATTTAAGTTTTGTACGCCGTTCCAGCATCGCCACCAACAGGTTGAGACGATTGAGGTCGAAACCGCTGGCCGCCCGCTTGGGATAGCCGTAACTGGTCCGGTTAACCAGGGCCTGTACTTCAACTAACAGTGGCCGAGTACCCTCCAGCGTGGCTAGCACGATTGATCCGTCACTGACCTGGCGTTCCGACAATAGAGCCGCCGAAGGGTTAACGACCGGTTGTAAGCCCTCTTCGACCATTTCGAAGATACCGGCCTCATCAGTCGAGCCGAAACGGTTTTTGACCGCCCTGAGCAGCTTGAAACCGCCGTAGCGGTCGCCTTCCAGCTGCAGCACCACATCGACGACATGCTCCAGAACTTTCGGCCCGGCAATCGAACCCTCCTTGGTTACGTGGCCGACCAGAATCACCGCCGTGTCGGATTGCTTGGCCGCCAATGTCAGTAACTGCGTGGCACCGGTAATTTGCGAAACGGTTCCGGCTGCCGAAGCGATCGCGCCGCACCTGACCGTCTGGATGGAGTCGACAATAACCAACTTATAAGTGCCGGTAGCAATTGTAGCGGCGATATCATCAGCCGAAGTGCTGGTCGCCAATTGCAGGTCCGAGCGCAGCGTTCCCAGCCGCTCGGCGCGCAAACCGACCTGATGCGCCGACTCCTCACCGCTTATATATAAGACCGGTGCTTTGGAGGCCACCAGATAAGCCATTTGTAATAATAGGGTACTCTTGCCGATGCCCGGCTGGCCGGCAATCAAGTTGACACTGCCAGCCACTATGCCGCCGCCGAATACGTCGTCCACCTCCGCCATGCCGGTAATAAGCCTGGGTTGGTCGGTCGCCACGGACTTGGCTACGGTTTGGGGTTTTAACGTTTTGCCGCTTGCCACGCTGCCAGCTACGGCGGTAGCGCTGAGCTGTTCCTGAAGGGTATTCCATTCGCCGCATTGCGCGCAGCGGCCGCTCCAGCTGCTGCTGATAGCCCCGCAATTACTGCAAACGTACCTGATGGCTGATTTTTTGGCCAAATCTCCTCCTAACTTAATATAAAGTTTAGCACCACTTCGTTAACTATTGCTTAAGTTCCGACCAATCAGCGAGTCGTCTGGGCCGGCGGGGCCAAACGGGTATCAAGCGCGTTGGCCAGCGTTGTCAGTTGGCCAGCAACTTGATTACGGGACGCCACCGACTGATTATATGCGGCTACGTCGCTGCCCAGGCTATCCACCCCCTTGTTATAGGCGTCGACTTCGCTATTGTAGCCGGATACGGCGGCGTTATAGCTACTGATCTGGCCTGATGACCGCAAACTATCCAACCGGTTTTGGTCGGTATTAATTTGACTGAGCTGGGTCTCCAGCGCGGCTTGCTCCGAGTCGATGTTCTGTTTCATGGACTTAAGCTGTTGGTCGTCTTGGTTGACGGTGTTTTGGCGAGTCGTGAATACCGCTTCGTACTTCTGTTCGTAAGCCACGATGGCCGACCTATCAGTGAAGAAGCGCTTGTAGTAAGCCTCCAGCGGGGCCGGCAGGTTGGCGATTTCCGTGCCGAAAGTGGAGTTCATCTCATCCATCACGTCATGCGGCTCGGTCTGTTGGTAGATCTTAACTTCGGCTTTGACCTGGGGATCGCTCAAGCCATGCTTGTAGTAGTCTTCCAGCAGGCCGTCGACGTAGTTCCTGTCTTTGGTACTAAGGCGAGCGTAAATAGAGTGCAAAACCTCGTGGGCGGCCGTTACCTCTTGCACGCCGGCCAAGGCCGGATCCTGGACATTATAGATAAATATACCATTCTGGCCGGAGTGGTAGCAGCCGAGCACGATAGTGTCTTTGTTCTCCGGGCAATACTGGCGAAAACCGCTGACCGTCGGCAACAGCTGCGGCCGGTTCAAATAGAACAGATGCCGGGTATAGTCGTTCATCGTGTCCTGGCTAGCCAGGCTGGCTACAGCCGCCGGCGGCTGGTAACCCCTAAGGCGCCACCAGTCGTTAATGTTTTGCTTGTTGGCGGCCAGAAGGCCCAGGATTGACAGCCAGATTAACAATAGCAGCGGCATCCAGAAGAACCGGTGTTTGGATTTTGTAGACGGGTAAGAGGTGTTATTCGCTGGTTGTAGCATAGGCCAGGTTGCCGTGTTTGGAGGCTACCTGAATGATATCACCTTTTTCGTACTTTTCATCGAGCAGGTCCAGGGCTAAGTGATCCTCGATAGTGTCCTGGATCAGCCGGCGCAACGGCCGGACACCGTTCTTGGCATCATAGCCCTTATCAAGCAAATACTGTTTAGCCCCGCCGCTCAGCTGCAGGCTGAAACCTTTGCGCTGCAATCTGACCCTTAAGGCGTCAATCTGCAGGTCAATGATCTTATAGATGTCCTGATGGGTCAACGCGCGGAAAACAATCACCTTATCAATGCGGTTCAGCAGTTCCGGCCTCAACAGCTTCTTAAGCTCTTGTTCGACCCGGGTCTTGTTGGTTTCATGGATGGCGTCCAGGTCCTTGAGGTCGTCCTTGTTACTGGCGTGAAAACCCAGGTTGGCTTCCTTCTGCAGCTTGTCGGCGCCGACGTTGCTGGTCATGATGACGATGGTATTGGTGAAGTCGATCTTGCGGCCTTTGGCATCGGTCAGATAACCGTCTTCCAGCATCTGCAACATCATGTTGAAGACGTCGGGGTGGGCTTTTTCGATTTCGTCGAACAGGACCAGGCTATAGGGCTGGCGCCGGATCTTATCCGTCAGCTGTCCGCCTTCATCGTAGCCGACGTAACCAGCCGGCGCGCCGACCAGGCGCGAGACGTTGTGGTGCTCGCCGAACTCGGACATATCTATCTTGACGAG
>DASRLG010000029.1:0-3323 GCA_035648575.1 Candidatus Dormiibacterota bacterium | reverse complement strand
GTGTTTCTTCGGTTGCTTCCGGTTCGGCAGCGGCTTCTTCAGCTGGCGCTTCAGCTTCAGTCTCGGTTTCGGCCGGTTTTTCTTCGGCGGTTTCGGCGGCTGGCTGTTCCGGCTCGGCCGGTGCTTCTTCTACGGGTTCATCGGGACGGGTGCTGCGGCGCTTGGCGGCGTTACGGACAGTTCGCTCTTTATTAGCAGCCAGTTTAACCCAATCCGGCAGTTTGACGCCTTCGCTCTTCAGCAAACGGGCGACGCGGTCAGACGGTTGGGCGCCGTGTTCAAGGTAAAAAGCGGCCTTCTCTTTGTCCAGCACGATGGTTTTGCCATGCGGGTCATAGCTACCCAAACGCGCAACGACCTTACCACTGGTCGGCGTACGCTGTGAATCCTGGACGACGACACGAAACATAGCGTGGCCTTTGCGGCCGGTGCGTTGCATGCGAATAACTAACATATACCTTGTGGTGCTCTCTTTTTCCTAAAACTTAGCGTTATTAAAGATAATCCTTGTTATTCTACAGATAACCGTCCCTGTTGTCAAACCCCTGTGAATAATTAGTAGATCCAGCCTGTCTTGCTCTGGACTCCACGCCTGATTAGGTCTTCTTCGGTAAACGGCGTTTGTGCCGTCTTGCTTAAGTATTGAGCCCCGATATGTTCGGGCACGTGTATGTTACTGCCCCATGCCCCGTCAGGATGGCGCGCTACATGAAGGGCGGCGGACAGGTCGGCCCCCTCCAAGTCCCACTGGCCCAAGCGGGCGTTCAGAACTGCCGGTGCCAACGGGTTCACCTTATAAGCGATAAGCCTGGCGTCTCCTTCGGTGAGCCATTGTCTGTAGCGGTCAAACGTACTGGCCGCAAATTCGCGGTCATCGACCACTACCCGCCCCGCCCGCGACAAAGCATGCATGCTCCTCATCAGAAATATGATTCTTTCCGGTACACCGTAGCCGACGTATTCTTCGTCAAGATCGGGTTCATGGGTTGAAAGATGAACACCCCTAACTTGTTCCGTGTCGGCAGATTTGCCCAGAATATGGCTGTTGATCATCTGGAGATTATTCGGATGGCCATCACCGTAACGGTGGAACATTGCCAGGACAAAGGCACCTTCCTCATCCGTTATGGTCTCTTCCGTCGGCCGTAGCCCATTGGCATCAATACCCGCTTCGTTAACGCTGTGGGTTACGTGATAAAGACCGCCTGCCGTGTAGATATCGAGCGCGTCTTGGCCAAACCTATCAAAGAAATCAACGACCCAGGGATCGACTTGCGCGATTTCGCCGGCCGGGAGAGGCAAATCAAATGACATAATACTTAATATTATATCATAATTCTTTATATTTGTGAAATTACTTATCCTGATAGAACAAGAGAGCGGCTTCAGCGGCTTGTTGCTGGGCAGCTTGTTTGCTGGGGCCGGTGCCCTGGCCGCGGAGGTTGTCGTTGACGTAGACGCCGACGGTGAAAGTTTTGTCGTGGTCGGGTCCGTCTTCGTTCATGACTTTGTAAACCGGGGTAGCTGTCTCTTGGCTTTGGGCCAATTCCTGGAGGTGCGATTTGGAATCCATCCATGAGCCACTGGCCAGTATGTGCTCCAGGGTGCTGAGAATGCTCTCGGTTATGAACTTCTTAGAGGCATCGTAGCCCTGGTCGAGGTAAAGCGCGCCGATAACGGCCTCGAAACTGTTAGCCAGGATCTGGGCACGGGCGCGGTCAGTGCCGCGTTTCTCGCCGCGGCTAAGGCGAAGCAACGGTTCGAAATCGTATTTGGCAGCAGCAGCGCCGATGCTTTCGGTTCGGACCAGGCTGCTGCGCCAGTTGGTCAGGATGCCCTCCGGCTCGTCGTATTTAGTGTAGAGATATTCGGTAACCACTAACTCCAGGACGGCATCGCCGAGGAATTCGAGACGCTCGTTATGCTCTTTGACGGTTTTTTTGTGCTCGTTGAGGTATGACCGGTGGGTGAAGGCCGTCAACAGGAGGTCTATGTTGTTGAAACTTACACCGAGTTTCTCGCGGGCGAAGGTTTGGTAAACTGATATATCCATAATGCTTAACTTGTTAAGTATTCTATAATTTGCCTTCTCGGATCCTCTTCATACCGACCAGGATCAGCTTGCCGATGTCATCGTAAGCTATCTTGTCGACGGCTTCGGTTGCTGGCAACCATTTGATGTCATTCAGCCAGTCTTCCGGGTGCAGCTTGTCGCTGTTCCCTAGGCCTTCGACCAGGTAAATATGCATAGTCATGAGAACCAGCGTGTGGCTGCGGCGATATCGAAAATTAACCTTGCCCAGCCAGCTGTGGACTTTCATTTCCTTGAGGCCGGTTTCTTCGCGGATTTCGCGTTCGGCAGTGCCTTTCGGCTCTTCGCCGGGTTCGACATGGCCTTTGGGAATCGTCCAACGATTTTTGGCGTCCTGCATCAACAGGATCTGAACCTCGCCGGTTTTGCCATGACGGCGGAAAACCACGCCGCCGGAAGTAGTCTCGCGGACAACTTCGTCAATTACCGGGCGGCGCCGTAGCGACAGTTTATGCAAGCCTTTCATCGGGTTTGGTCGTTTCATAAGGGAACGCCTACTTCTTAACTGCTTTTTTGGTTGGTTTTTTGGCGGCTGGCTTGGGAGCGGTAGCTTTGCTCTTAACGGCGACAGGCTTCTTGGTAACCTTAGGCTTAGCGGCTGAGTCGGCGGCAGTCTCGCGTTCGCGTAGTAGCGTGCCGAGCACACCGTTAATGAACTTCGACGAATTATCACCGCCGAAGGCTTTGGCCAGTTCGACAGCTTCGTTAATAACGACTTTGGGCGGCACGTCGGCCTCGTTCTCCAGCTCGTACAAACCGATGCGCAACACGATCCGGTCCATCCGGGCAATCTGGTCAATCGGCCATTCCGGGGCAACTGGCTGGAGTTTGGCATCAAGCTTGGCGGCCTGCTCAAGGACACCGTTGACGAGCTTCCTGATGAATTCGGTATCACTCAGCATTTCCTTGTAGCGAGCTATATTGCGCTCCAGGACCTGGCTGATATCCAAATGGCTGTCCTCGGCCTCGCGTCGCAGCTCCTCTTCATAGAGCGTTTGAAGGGCGATGATGCGACCGAGGTGACGATTCGAAGCCATATTGTTAAATTTCCTTACTTCAGCGTTAGCGGCGCCTAAGCGACTTTGGCTGATTCGCGCTTGGTAGTGCGCACTTTGACTGGCGACTTAGCATTGACCTTGCGGGCTAGCTTAAGCACCAAGTGGCTCCGGCGGGTGCCGGTTTTGCGGGGACTGGTTCGCTTTTTGGGTTTACCCATGCGGTAGTTGTTCCT
>DASRLG010000028.1:0-4211 GCA_035648575.1 Candidatus Dormiibacterota bacterium | reverse complement strand
GGGATTTTTCTTTGTTGTCCATAGCGGACAGTTACTTGCCAGGAGCTTTGGTGTTTTCGGCTTTGGCTTCGGCTTTTTCGATCTTGGCAGCGGTGCGCTTCGATTCCTTCTGGGCAGCAGCGGCTCGTTTGTCCTTGGAGGCCTGGCCGGCAGCGGCGCGGGCTTTGAACTTATCGACGCGGCCTTCAATGTCGAGAATCCGCTCTTCGCCGGTGAAGAAGGGGTGCGAGGCACTGGTAATGTGGACCTTGATTAAGGGGTATTCGTTGCCATCGTCCCACTTGGTTTTCTCCTCGGCAGCGGCGGTCGAGCGCGTCAGGAAACGGAACCCGTTATTGAGGTCCTCGAACACGACCAAACGGTAATTGTCGGGGTGCAGGTCTTTTTTCATAGTCGATCCATAATATCATATCTGTTAGCTGTCGGTCAACAGCGGCCGCCGCTGGTTTCTGCTATCATTAAAATCTATGATTAAAGCGGTTATTTTTGATATGGACGGGCTGCTAATTGATAGCGAGCCGCTGTGGCGGCGGGCGCAAGTCAGGGCTTTTGAGTCAGCCGGTATCGACGCCATAACGGAAGCGGAATTTCATAATACCAAAGGCATCGGCGTAATTAACGCCGTTAAGCAATGGCATCACCTCAAGCCGTGGCGACAACCGTCACAACAGGAGGTCGTGAAGCTGATTGTCGAAGAGCTGCTCCAGTTAATTGAAGAGGAGGGTAGACTTTTGCCGGGAGTGCTCGAAACGCTTGATTTGTGCAGGCGCGAGTCTCTGCCCATGGCCTTGGCCTCCTCTTCGGCTTACAGAGTCATTGACAAAGTGGTTGACGGTATGGCTATCCGTGACTATTTCAAGGTTATTTATTCCGGCGAAGACGAAGAGCATAACAAGCCGCACCCAGGGGTTTTTATCAGTACGGCTAAGCGGCTGGAAACCGAGCCGCGCAATTGCCTGGTTTTTGAAGATTCGCCGTCCGGCGTGCTGGCCGCCAAGGCCGCCAGGATGAAATGCGTCGCCGTGCCCATTCCGTTAGAAAAGAACCATCCGTTTATAAAGACGGCCGACATCGTCCTTGATTCGCTTAAAGAGTTTGACGAAGCTGCCTTGGTCGGACTGCAGCAATAGTTTACCTATGACAAAACGGCTGCCCAAGGCTTGTGCCGCCTCGCCCCATCTGTTACAATAGCTGAGTCAATTAATTAATCAGGTTGGGGTTTGATCCTCCCTCGCGGCACCTTGAGCGGACCACGCGGGCTCCCAATCGAAGAGAAAGGACCTATATCATATGGCGGTAGACGTCGATATTAAACAATTATTAGAGGCCGGCGCGCATTTCGGCCACAAAACCGAGCGCTGGCACCCCAAGATGGCACCTTACATTCACAGTAAGCGTGGCGGCACGCACATTATTGACCTGGCCCAGACCGTTACCTGCTTGGAAGAGGCTTTGAATTTCCTGACCAAAACGGCCAGCGAAGGCAAGCAAATCCTGCTGGTCGGCACCAAGCGCCAGGCCCAGGACATCGTCAAACAAACCGCCATCGCCGTCAACATGCCTTACGTGACCGAGCGCTGGCTCGGCGGCATGATTACCAACTGGAACACCATTGGCGGTCGGGTTAAATACCTCCAGGACCTCGAGAACCGGATGGCCAGCGGCGAGTTGGCGAACAAGTATAACAAGCTTGAGGTGCAGCGTTTCCAAGAGGAAATCGAGCAGATGAACAGCCTCTACGGCGGCGTCAAAGAGATGAACAGCCGCCCCGGGGCGCTTTTCATCGTTGACATTGTTAATGACGTCAACGCTGTGCGCGAAGCCCGCAAACTGGGCATCCCGATCGTCGCCTTGGTCGACACCAACGCCGATCCCAGCCAGGTGGACTATCCCATCCCAGCTAACGATGACGCTATTAAGACGATCCAGTTAATCATGGACTACGTTAAATCGGCTATCGAAACCGGCAAAGCCTCAGTCAAGAAGTCCGACAAAGCCGACGACAAAGCTCCCGAGGCCAAACCGGCTCCGGCACCGGCCGCCAAAGTCGAAGCCAAGGCCGAAGCCCTCAAACCCAAAGCCGCACCCGAAGAAAAGGCAGATAAGACCGAAACTGTCGAAACCGAAACGGAACCCGCGAAAGCAAAGGAATAGACCATTTAATTAATCTTTGGAGATCAGAAGTATGGCAATTGATATAGCGGAAATAAAACGACTGAAAGACCTGACCGGTGTCGGCCTAACAGATGCCAAAAAGGCTCTTGAAGAAGCTAACGGCGATTTCGACAAGGCGTTGGCAGCCATGCGTAAGAAAGGCTTGACCAAGGCCGAGAAGCGCGGTGAACGCGAAGCCCGCGCTGGCCTAATCGGCACTTACAACCATGATGGCCGTATCGGTGTTTTGGTGGAAGTTAACTGCGAGACCGATTTCGTGGCTCGCGGCGAGATTTTTACCGAACTGGTTAAGGATGTGGCCATGCACATTGCCGCTTCGGCGCCGCAATACGTCTCGATCGAAGACGTACCGGCCGAAGACCGCGACAAGGCCAAGGCCGAGTTCGCCGAAAAAACCAAAGCCGAAGGCAAACCGGCCGACATGATCGACAAAATCGTCGAAGGCCAGCTCAAGAAGTATTTTGCCGAACGCTGCTTGATGGATCAGCCATTCGTTAAGAATCCGGACATAACCGTAGCTGACCATGTTAAGCAAAACGCCGCTCTGATGAACGAAAACGTTGTCGTTCGCCGTTTCTCCCGCCTCGCCCTCGGCGAAATTTCCTAAAACGCGCTATAATTACAAGAGCTAAGAGGAAAATACATGAGTCCTGAACAGATTGTCAGCGGCGCGCAAGCCAAGTTTAAACAAGCCGTGGAGCGGTTCCGCGACAGCCTGAAAAGTCTCAGGACGGGACGGGCCAGTGCCAGCATACTTGACGGCGTCACGGTTGAGGCTTACGGCACCCCGATGCCTTTAATCCAGGTGGCGACTATTACGGCTCCGGAAGCCCAATTGATTCAAATCACGCCTTTTGACCCTAATAATATGCAGGCGATCGTGGCAGCTATTCGCGACAACCAAAGCTTGGGACTGAACCCCAGCGATGACGGCCGTGTGGTCCGGGTGCCGATTCCGCCCCTCAGCGAAGAACGCCGCCGCGAACTGGCCAAACAGGTCGGCCAGAAGCAGGAAGATTGCATGATCAGCCTCCGGTCTGTCCGGCATGAAGCCATCGACACTATCAACGAAGCCAAAAAAGACAGAGACATCGGCGAAGACGACGCCAAGCGCCTGACGGCCCAGGTCGAAGACGCCATGAACAAGGCCAAGGCCGACGTAGAGTCTGTCAGTCGAGATAAAGAAGCCGAAATTATGAAAGTTTAATCGGCAGAGCTGGTTATTTGCTCCAAGTATTTAAGCGTGGGTAACGACGGTAGTACCGATGGGCGCCCAGTTGAAGACCCATTCGGCCTGGCTGACCGGTAGACTGACACAACCGTGCGAAGTGTTGGTAGTGCCGAAGACACTGGCTGGCCGCCAGTAGTTACCGTGGACAGCGTCACCGGAGTGGTCGAAGTAGTTTATATAAGGCACGTTTGGCTGGACGTAAGGGACAGGGTAGGTGCCTTTCATGGTTTGGGAAGTCAGCTTCTCCCAAATGTGGAAAACGCCAAGCGGCGTCGGTGTAGCTGGCGCGCCGGCGCTGACGGCGAAGGTATTTACAAGATTGCAGCCTTCGTAAGCGTACATCTGCTTGGTCGTCACGTTTACATCTAACGACTTGCTGAAGTCACAGGGCGTAACTGCCTGGAAAGGCACGGTTTGCAATGGCGTGGTGAACTGCATGCCTTTGCCGTCCATGACGGTTTTGGCGATCTGTTGGGCCTGGGTCTTCAGACCGCCGGGGTCGGTCAAGGCCGTGCCGTTTTGGCCGATAGCGACGACCTGGCTGGTACCGGTTTCGTTGATTGTTATTTGGTTGACCGGAGCTTTGACGAACTGGTTGGCCATTTGAGTCAGGGAAGCGGTGATGGCACCGGATTTGAGGCGGATGTAATCCTGGGATTTGTCAGCGCTGGTCGTTATTTGCAGCCAGCCGCGGATAGTGTCAGTTCCGAGTGGTACGGTTTGGCTACCGACGGTCAAACTGGCCGGTTGGCCGGTAATAGTCTGGAGTTTGGACTGCAGCTCACTGGCCGGCACTGTCAGGTTG
>DASRLG010000027.1:0-3197 GCA_035648575.1 Candidatus Dormiibacterota bacterium | reverse complement strand
CTCTTAAATTATTGATCGCGTATTCTTTATTGAGTTTACAGTTATTTATAACGGGCTGGTAGCCAATTCGTTACAACTAGATCTTTAAGCTTGTAGTGACGAAAGAGTGCTGTTGATGGCTTCTCTCTCCGTGGAGGTGGCGTTATTAGCGGCCTGCTGTAGGTTATTTTTGCAAAATTCAAAAGCCGCGTAGTTGTCGGATTTATAAGCCGCCGCCTCTGTCCGGTAATCAGCCAGGGTGGCCAGGATGACAGGTTGTCCGGCATGTCGATCGACTAGTTCCCCGACTTCCTGGGAACGGCGCATCATCAGGGTAGCCCGATAGTTAGGATCGACAGCTACGGCTACTTTTTCGGACAGGCGTTTTGCCGGGTAAAGCCAGCTGCCCGGGAGGCTGGTTTGGGAATAGGCGACCAGGAACGACCCCAGTAGTATTCCAGTAATGGCAGCCACGCCAAGCCCGACCCAGTTATACCGGTGCCTGGAGTTTGCGGGCGAATAGGCCGGTCCGCCGGATTTTAGGCCATTTAGCTGGTCCGCGACCTCTACCAGCCCAGCTGTTTCTGCCGGCTTGGCACCGGCTTGGCGAAGCTCCGTGCTAAGTTTTCTTTTATTGCTCATCCAGATATTGCCTCATTTTCTTAAGTGCCCGGAATTGGATAATTCGTACGTTACCCTCCGAAGCGCCGATTATGCGCGCGACTTGTTTGGCCGGCAGGCCTTCTATGAAGCGCAGGCGGACAACTGAGCGCATTTCGTCAGGCAGCTTGTCCAAAGCTTTGTTTAGCTGTTCGGCCATGATCTGCTTATCGAGGATATCGCTGATATCTTCGGCTTGGCTGGGCAGGCTGTCTTCATCGGTCAGCAGCACGTCTTTTTTGGCGCGCCAATGGTCAATCAACAAATTGCGAGCGATCCGGTATAGCCATGCCCGGACGGAGCCGCTGTGAAAGCTGCCGCGGGAGCGCCAGGCCTTTTCGAACACGCTGCTTGTCAAATCTTCCGACAGCTCACTGTCGCGCGTCCGCCAATAAAAAAACCTGTAAATAGGCCGGGCGTTGGCTTCGTAAGCCACTCCAAAATCTTCTTCGGATTCGAGCATGTCCTGAGTAGGTAACGGTTTACTGGCCATAGTGTTACATCAATTGTAGCTCATAGGGGCTTAGCCCACGGCGCGGCTAATTAAACTTCAGCCGAATTTGCCGGTGACGTATTGCTTGGTGCGGGCATCGTCAGGCGCCGTGAAGATTCGCCTGGTCGGGCCGGCTTCGACCAGTTTGCCATCAAGCATGAAGGCGGTTCGGTCGGCGACCCGAGTGGCCTGGGGGAGGTTGTGCGTGACGAGGATGACCGTGAAACGAGTTTTGAGCTTAACGATGAGTTCTTCGATGCGCAGCGTCGACTGCGGGTCCAGGGCCGAGCAAGGCTCGTCCATTAGCAGGACCTCGGGCTCGAGCGCGATCATGCGGGCTATGCACAAACGCTGCTGCTGCCCGCCCGATAGTCCGCCGGCATGCTTATTCAGCCGGTGCTTGACCTCATCCCAAAGTCCGGCGTCGCGCAAGGCGTTTTCGGCAAGCTCAGACAGTTTGTCGCGCTTCACGCCCGATAAGCGCAATCCGGCCGTGACGTTATCGATGATTGACATGGTTGGGAACGGGTTCGGCTTCTGGAAAACCATGCCGATCGTGCGCCTTACCGCGACCGGGTCAATCTCTGGATTGTAGATATTAAGTTTGTCGAATATGACCTGTCCGTGGGCATGGGCGCCGGCAATCTCTTCGTGCATACGGTTAATACAGCGCACGAGGGTTGACTTGCCGCAGCCGGACGGGCCGATGATGGCGGTGATCTGGTTAGCAGGGAAATCAAGGTCGACGCCTTTGACCGCCTCTACATCATCGTAAAAGGCGCGTAAGGAGCGTATTCGCACGCCCAAGCCTTTGTCGGTGGCTGGACTCTTGTTTTTACGCGCGGCAGCCTGGGCCGGCTTTTTAATTTGCCTAGCAGAAGACTTGGCCGTCGGGCGGCTGGCAGATAGAACTGGGCTCATCGTAGATTGCTCCTTCTCGCGGCCAAACGGGCCACGATATTAATTAAAAGAATTATCGTGATTAAAGTCAACGCCGCGCCCCAGGCTCGGGTAACCAGTTGCGGGTTGGGTTCGCGGACGTCGTTGAAGATCTGGAGCGGCAGCGAATTCATTTGCGCGCCAAGCGAAAACGTCGTGGCCTGGGCACCTAATACCGTAAACAATAACGGCGCCGTCTCGCCCGACGCCCTGGCAATCGCTAGCAAGGAGCCCGTCAATAGACCGGGTAGCGCCGTTGGCAGAACCACGCTAGTAATCATTCTCCAGCGCGGCGCCCCGAGGGCCAGGGCCGCTTCGCGTAAGTTATCAGGCACTAACGTCAGGCTAACTTCGGACGCCCGGGTCACGACTGGCAGCATCAGCAGCGCCAGCGCGACCGAACCTTTCCAGGCCGCGAAGCCGCCGAACAAGCCGCTGACCACGAGGACGGTATAGATAAACAACCCGAATACGATTGACGGCACGCCGGTAAGAACGTCAACGAAATAGCGCACCAGACTAGCCAGCCTGGATTTACGGCCGATTTCATTAAGGTAAACTGCTAGGGCGATTCCGATCGGCACGGCTATGGCGGCCGCTAGCCCCACGATTTCGAGCGTGCCTAAGATCGCGCTCTTGATTCCGCCCTGGTCGCCGAAGAAAGCGCCGGTCGGGTCGGTCGTGAAGAAGCTAAGGCTTAGCGCCCCTGCACCGCGTATGATGACGAATAGCAGGACGAGCACTAACGGGATAAAGGCTAGCAGAAGCCCGGCCAAAAAGGCCCATCGCATGAATTTATCCGTACGGTGCCGCCGGATCGAGACAGTGGCCAGCGCGTTCATGCTACCACCCGGTCGGCGATCGTGCCGCTGACACGGTTAGAACGAAGCACTATACCGCGGGCTATGCCGTTGATCAGTAACGTCAGCACGAACAGTACCAGGCCGGCCGCGATCAGGGCCGAAACATGCAAGCTGCCCGGGCTGGCCTCGCCGAACTCATTAGCGATCACGGCCGCCAAAGTGTAGCCCTGGTTGAAGATTTGGTGGCCGATTGTCGGCGCGCTGCCAATCACCAGCGTAACCGCGATTGTTTCGCCGACTGCCCTGCCCAGACCCAGCATAGC
>DASRLG010000026.1:0-5667 GCA_035648575.1 Candidatus Dormiibacterota bacterium | reverse complement strand
CTCCAAGCCCACCATTGGCCGCTAGCGCTGCTGGCCTTAGCCTGGGCCTTGACCCGGACCATTTACTGGGCGGCCTTCCACTACTGCTTCAGCCGGGCCCGCGCCCATAAACACCCGGCCCGCCAGATCGCCGGTATAAACGCCTTGATTATGCTCACGACTACGGCCGCGCCGGCCATCGGCGGAGTGGCGGCCACGGCGTTCGGCATCAGTTACGTTTACGGGGCGGCGATATTGTTGTTGCTCCTAAGCACGATACCGATGCTCAAACACGAAGACGGACCCGGAAAAACCGTCGTGCACATATCCTGGCAGCAGATCTGGAACATGCGCCGGGACGCCCTGGCCAACACTTTCAACGGCACGGTCCTGATGGCCGAAATGAACATTTGGCCGCTATTCGTCTTTCTGCTGGTCAGTTCGTACGCCGGCATCGGCTTATTAAGTTCGGTCATAGCGGCCAGCAGCATAGCTGTAACCTTGTACGTCGGCCGGCGGCAAGAGGCCAAAGGCGAAGGCCATTATATTAGACGGGGTATAGCCGCCTACAGCCTGACCAGCCTCGGCCGGGCCATAGCCGAAAACACCGTCCAGGTTTTCGGCCTGAACCTGCTGGGCGGCGTCGGCCGGTCGTTGTACGTCACGCCTTACATGAACCGCTACTACACCAACAGTGACGGCGACGGTTCATTCCGCCTGGGCTACATTACCGTCATGGAAACGTCGTTTTCGCTGGGCTCGGTACTCTATGCCTTGATTCTATTAGGTCTCATCTCGGTCTTCCCCGTCAAACTGGTCCTGGCCCTTGCCCTGGCCCTAACAGCCCTGGCCGCCGCCGGCGTCCGCCTGATCCGCTAAAGGTTATTAATCGATCTGCGGTTTATCCAAAAGTAATGGCTCGATGGAGGCGTCAGTATCGGCGATTTTGACGATGTCGCGGTCGATCTTGCCTAATTCTTTGTAGGTGGTGTTGAAGTGGCCGACGGTCGTGCCAAGACTGCTGCCAAGCTTGATCATGTAGGCATTGTGGGCCAGCAGGTGCTTATGCAATTGTTCGATGTTTTTGCGGATCTTCTCCGTGTCTTTGTGGATTTCGATGGAGCGCAAACCCTGGACGATCGTTTGTAACATAGCCGACAAGGTGCTGGGTCCGACAATCGTGACTTTCTTGTCGATGGCCGCGTACTGCATGAGGTTGCGGCCGCTGACGCCGCCCAGGCCGACCTTATTAGCCAGCAGGTCATAATAAATCGCCTCGCTGGGGATGAACATCAGCGCCTGGTCGAGCGTGCCCTTGCCCGGACTTATATATTTGGAGGTTTCGTCGATGCGGCGCTTGAGGTCTTCCTTAAAAGCCTTCTCCAAGGCCGGCCGCTCGGCTTCTTTGGCGTCGATCAGGCGGTTGTAGTTCTCCAGCGAGAATTTGCTGTCAATCGGCAGCACCTTGTCATCCAGCTTAACCACGGCGTCCACCGTCAGGCCTTCGCCCAGCTTGTACTGCAGCTGGAAAGCACCCGGCGGCAAGGTGTTCTTGAGGATTTGCTCCAGATAGTATTCACCGAGTACGCCTCGCTGCTTCGGGTTTTGCAAAACATTTTGCAGCGTCTTGAGCTCGGACGCGATGTCGCCGACGTTCTTGTTGGTACGGTCGAGTTCGGTCAGTTTCTGAGTGACATCGGCAATGATTTTGCTGCTGGCCGCGAATTGGGCCGTCATCTGTTTATTACTAGCGCCCAGCTGGTCACTCAACTGCTTTTGCAAACCATCCTTGAGCTGAGTGACGTTCTTGTTCAGCTCGGTCAAGTCAGCCTTAATCAGTAGTGAGCTTTGGGAATCCGCTGGCGGACGCCGCAAAATAAAAGCCGCTAACACCAATACCAGAACCCCCAAAACAATAACTGCTATGATCATACTTCTATTCTATCAGTTTTCGATGGTGACGGTGGTGCCGACGGATGACCAGTTGTAGAGCCAGGCGGCAGTGGACAAAGGTAGTTCGACACAGCCGTGGGAAGCATCCGAGGAGTTAGGACTGATGTTGCCGAAGTCGCTATCGGCCCGCCAGGTAGCGTCGTGAAAACCGTAACTGCCGTACTGGTTGTGCAGGAAAGGCATCCAGTAAGACACCGGGTCGCTCCAGCTGCCGGTAGTGTCCGAACCGGTCAGTGTCAGGTCCTTTTGCTTGCCGTAGATATGGTAAGTTCCGGCCGGCGTCAGGTCGGCGGCCAGGTATTGAATGCCGGTGACTACCGGTGAATCGTAGGCAGTCGTCGCGCCCTGGCAGGCCCAGAGGTGGCGCTGGCTGATACTGACCAGGACTAGCCGGTCAAGGTCGTTAGCGGCGCAATGGTTGGTGACGGACGGCACGGCGGCCGGGGCGGTTTTGGATGGAGAGGTTTTCGGCGTGTTACTAGTTGAGGTGCCCGTCGAAGATGTAGCAGTCGCGGGTTTGGCGGAAGGGTTGCCGCGCAGGAACATGAAGCCGGCCAAAGCTATCACTACCAGGACCACGGCCAATACCGGGAAACGACGCGCCCTGCCCTTAGGCTTAGACTTCGTCTTAGCAAAGGCTTTGCCGCCCCGAGCTGGCTGTCGGTTCGAGTGATAATAGGAATAGCCGACCAGGCTGCCGGGTCGAATGGTTTTTTGGTTGAGTGAGGTTGCGCTCATATAGCTGTTTTCGCTGCCTTTTGGGCGAAGCGATTGCCTGATCTTACCAGTTTTTGTTGAGTTTTGGCTGTATTTATTTTTATAGAAGCCCTTTTAGTATAACATTTTGTCAGGCAAAACGAGTCACTACGAACATGAAGACGGCCCCCAATACCGTCAAACCGATAGTCTGGTAACTGGAGTGTTTGCTGTGGGCCTCCGGCAAAATCTCGCTGGCACCGATGTACAACAAGAAACCGGCGAAGAAACCCAGATACAGTGTCAGGCCGTTATCCGAAAGGCTGAACAGAAAAGTGCTGAGCACGCCCACGACCGGCGCGGCGGCATCCAATAACAAGAAGAAGAAAGCCTTGCGCGAGCGGTTCTTATTAATCAGCATCAGGTTAACCGTGTTAAGGCCGTCGGTGAAGTCATGGGCAATGACGGCGATGGCGACGGCGATGCCAACTGTAGTACCAGCCTGGAAACCCAAACCGATGCCGACACCGTCTAGGAAACTGTGGCCGCTCAGCGCCAAAGCGCTGGCCACGCCGACATGCGGATGTTTATGGACCTCATACTCGGATTCGTGAGTGTGGTGGATGAGGATACTTTTCTCGATGATATGGAAGAGCAGGAAGCCGCTAACTAGCGCGATCATGGCACCGGTCGGACTGCGGTGTTCGGCGGTCAGGATTTTAAAAATTTCCGGCAGCAGGTCGAACGCCACCACGCCCAGCAGCACGCCAGCCGTGTAACCCAGGAAACGGTGCATACGGTCTTTATTCCGTAGGCCGGTTAAGCCGCCTGAGAGAGTTGATACGAATGTAGCCAGCGATGGCAAGATGGGTGTCATGGTTTCCAGATTACACGGCACGCAATAATTATTGCAAATTTGTCGCAATTCGTGTTATATTTGCGAAGTATGTCGGAGCCTTTGGAACAGTTGAAAAACACCTTGAAACAACATGGCCAGAGTTCAACCCGGACTCGACAGGTTATTTTCGCGGCGCTCCAGGATAAGGAGCCGCAAACAATGCGTGAAGTCGTCACGGCTTGCCAGGATCAGGTTGACCGGGCCAGCGTTTACCGGACAATCGCGTTGTTTGAACGTATCGGCGTGGTGCAACGGCTACAGATTGGCTGGAAGTACAAGCTGGAGCTTAGCGACGCTTTTCACCATCACCATCATCACCTGACTTGCCGGCAGTGCGGCCGGACTTCTCCTCTGCCCGAGGACGAACAATTAGAAAAACGGCTGAAAGCGCTGGCCAGTGGGCAAAACTTCGTCATGCAGGGCCACCAACTGGAAATCCAGGGCCTCTGTCAAACCTGTTATAAAACATAGAACCGGCGCGATATACGGCCGGTTCGGTAGGAAGCCTCACACTTCCTATCATTCAGCTTATGCCCGGACCGGACAAAATGCAATGTGACTTCCGTCACATTTTATAGGGGTCATTGTTAGGAATTATTAAGGGCCTGCTTGGCCTGGTGAGAGGCCACGAACGACGCGCCGATGATCCCCAAACCGACAATCCCAGTGACGGCGTCGGGCAGGTTGAAGAAGATGCTGCTCAGCAGGGCGGCAGCCAGGACGACGATGGCGTAATGGGCGCCGTGCTCCAGGTAGATATAAGCTTTGAGCGTGCCGCGGCGGACCATGAAAACCGTCAGGCTGCGGACCCAGATAGCGCCAACGCCCAACCCCAGGGCGATCAGCAGGACTTTGTCGGTAATGGCGAAGGCACCCAGCACGCCGTCGAAGCTGAAACTAGCGTCAAGCACCTGTAGATAGACGAATGCCAGCGCGGCTACCCACCCGGTGTACTGCTTGTTGCCAGCCGGTGCCAGATGACCTAGAGCATCTATGAATAATTTAATGGCCGTGTAGGACAATACGCCGACTAAGCCGGCCCGCAAGACCGAGGCGTGATTACCGGCGAACAGCGCCACCAGGCCGACAATCATGGCGGCCACCAGCGGCGGCAACCAGATACTGCCGCCGATCCGTTGCAACGGCCGTTCCAGGCGTTCCAGCCACCGGACCTCGCGGGTATCGTCAAATAGGAAATACAAGGCCAGTGTCAGCAGGAAGCTGCCGCCGAAAGCCGCGATTGTAGCATGCGCGGCCCTCAGGTGGCTGCCGTAAACCGCCGGCTGGTGAAGGGCTTCGCTAATTACCTGCGACCACGGTAAATGGGCGGTTATCATAACCACCAGGACCGGAAACACCAGCCGCATGCCGAGAATCGCGATAATCATACCGATGGTCAGGAACATTTGCTGCCACAGCCCGGACAAGCGCTCCAACACCTTGGCGTTGATAATGGCGTTGTCGAAACTGAAGGCGATTTCGATGGCGATTAACACCAGTGTGGTCACGGCCGCCGCCGGACCCAGCGTCAATAGCGCCAGCAGCACCGCGGCTATAGTAATGAGTCCTGAGAAGCCGAAGTAGTGTAACATCCTGCTATCCTACCACATCTTCGGCCGGGAGGGCCGCCTGAATTCGGCCGACCAGGAAACGGCTGGCTTTGGGCGAAATAACATGCCTGGCCCGCACATTATGAACACTGACACGGTCGGTATCGGAACCGAAGAACTGCTGGGCTTTGCCGCGGATAACCAGCATGTCGAAGCTGCCATAAACCACGTCCATCGGTATATCCAATTGCCCGATATCCTCGGCGGTGGTCTGTTCGATGATGGTATGTTCCAGGCTTTTGACGAAAGGTCCCCAAGTCTCGGCAGTTACTTCGAAGCCGACGACTTTGCGGGCCAGGCGTTCGGTCAAGCGGATATTCTGGTCAGTGAAAGTCGGCTGGTAGCGGCTAATGCGTTTATACAGTTTGCGGTACAGATCGGCCCGCAGCTTATAACGTTTCTTCTCCGGGAGGCCTTCATATAGCGGCATCTCGTACAAAACCAGGTGCCTGACCAGGTCCGGCCGCAGCCGGGCAACCCTTACCGCTACCAGGCAGCCCATCGAGTGGCCGACCAGGATAGCCGGCTCGG
>DASRLG010000025.1:0-14189 GCA_035648575.1 Candidatus Dormiibacterota bacterium | reverse complement strand
TATAAGTTATGTGCGGCAGGCCCTGCGTCATCACCACGTACCGGCTCGCTTAGGTGAGGATATCAAGCAGTTGGAACAGACTGCTTTCGGGCACATTGACCGGCTTAAGCTTGGATCCTCTGCCAAGACTGAATTACGCCAACTGGTCAGGTTTTGCGCCGCTCGTAAATTATAAAGATTGATCCAGGCTAAATTAATACAGGCGGCCGCTTGGACCGCCCGTATTTTCGAAATTACCTTGTGAAATGTTTATTTGCCGTTGCCGCTGGACAGCTCTGTGATCTGGATAGTACCGACGATGATCGCGTACAGACCAAGGATCCAAACGAAGGATACCCCTTGGGCCTGCTTGGCGAACAGGATCACGATACCGGCGACCAGCGCGCCAAGACCGCTGACATAGCTCAATGCCCGGGCCCTAGCGGCCATACGAGTATTGAAGTAAGCCCCGACAGCCTCAATGACACCGCGCGCGATCAACACGAAGCCGATCAACACGATGAACGTGCTGAACTTAACAGCCGTGTGACGGAGCAGGTAAACCCCGACTCCCAACTCGAACGCGCCCAGCACGACCGGCAGGAACCATGAATCAACACGGCCTAGCGTACCGAGACCGGCTGTCACGTTAACCACCCCGCTAATCAGCACGTACGCGCTGAAAAGATAGAGCAGCACTAGCAGTGTCAGACCCGGCCAAAAGACCGCGGCGACACCGAAGATTATAGTTGCCACACCCCCTAGAACCAGAGCCCACCAGTTTTCTTTGGTTACGCTTGCTGTGCTCATAGGGACACCCTCCTTAATTGACATTTTCATCATCCACCCAAATAGTTTTTATATCAAATTGCTTATGTGGATAACTATACAAGCGAGGTGTTTCGTGATGACCAAGAAGCTCTTTTTGACCTGTTGTCAAACCTCTTAATAAAGCCTAGGCATTGTATGCTAAGTTCAATAGCGCTTCCTAGCTTGTTCTATCAGGGCAATTATAAGATACTGGATGTATCAATATGAGTGCAGGCAAGTAAACAAGGAGGCGTAATGGACGAATCGGCCGGCGTGGCGTTGATTTCGGTTTATGACAAGTCGGGTATCGAGGAGTTCGCGCGCGGGTTGGCCGAGCTGGGCTGGCAGGTTTACGCTTCTGGCGGCACGGCCAAAGCCATCCAGGCGGCCGGTATAGATGTCATTGATATTGCTGGGCTAGTCGGCGGCGGCGCCATCCTCGGCCACCGGGTCGTTACGTTATCACGCGAGATTTCAGCCGGTTTGCTGGCGGACAAAGCCAGCCAAGACGATTTGACTGAAATGGCTGAGTTGAAGCTGCCGATTATAGACTTAGTCTGCGTTGACATGTATCCACTCGAGGAGGTAATCGCCAAACCCGGTGCCACCGAACAAGACGTTATAGAACAGACCGACATGGGCGGCCCAACTATGTTACGATTGGCCGCCAAGGGCCGACGGGTCGTCTTGTCGCATGCCTCGCAACGGCAGCTGGTATTAGATTGGCTTAAGGCCGGGAAGCCCGATGAGGTGGAATTCGTCCACGGCCTGGCCGCCCGGGCGGAGTATGAGGTCGCCCGTTATGTCCTGGCTTCGGCCAAGTATCTCGGCGGCACGGATGTCAGCGGCTTCGCCGCCCGGCTGGACAGCCCTACTAAATACGGCGAGAACCCGCAACAAGCCCCAGCCGGTTTATATGCCGATAACCGGATCGCTGCCGATCCGCTCGGTCTTGATAAATTCGAGCACGTGCAAGGCATGGAACGCAGTTTCATAAATATCACTGACATCGACCGGCTGCTGCAAACCGTTACCCATGTTGCGGCCGGTTTTAGCCAAAACTTCGGTGACGTACCGGCAATCGCCGTCGGCGTTAAACACGGTAATGCCTGCGGCGCGGCCGTCGGCAAGACTCTGGTAGAAGCCGTGCAGGGCATGCTAAGCGGCGATACCCGCGCTATTTTCGGCGGCGTAGTTATGATAAACGGCGAGATTGATGAAGCCGTGGCCGACACGCTAATGCGCTACGCCATGGACGGCGACAAGCCGCGACTGCTGGACGGCGTGATCGGATCCGGCGTGACCAAAGAAGCGCTGGAATTGCTCAGCCGCAACAAGCTCCGCGTTGTCATTAACCCGGCGTTGGCCGAGTTGTCGGCCGACTCACTGGACAAGACTCGCCGGTTGCGCCCGGTTCGTGGCGGAGTCCTGGAACAGCCTAATTATGATTTTGTGCCCGACCTGTCCGCTGATTACATGCAGGTGCATGGCGAGCCTACCGACCAGCACAAGCGAGACCTAATCCTCGGCTGGGCCGTCGGTTGCACTAGCAACAGCAACACCATTTCCATCGTCAAAGACGGCCAGCTAATCGGCAACGGCGTCGGCCAGCAAGACCGCGTCGGGGCCGGGCAGTTGGCATTGACCCGCACGACAAACACGCTTCCGGAACTGGAAGAGCAAGGCGATAAGTTGATTTTGAAAGTAACTTTGGATAAGCAAAAGCTGGCCGGGGCCGCCGCTTACAGCGACAGTTTCTTCCCATTCCCGGACGGGCCGAAACTCCTGGCCGATGCCGGTATCAAAGCCATCCTGACATCAAGTGGTTCGGTTGGAGACGAACAAGTCGTCAAAACCCTGACCGACGCGGGCGTGGCCGTCGCCATGCTGCCCGACAAACTCGGCCGCGGCTTCTACATGCATTAGTCCTAAGGTTTTATTGTCGCGGAATTTCTTGATTGTGTCTTATCTGGTAGATTAATTCCTGGGCACCTGCTAATAGGGCTCCCAGAAGCCGGTTAGCCCCGGCCGCATCAGGTTCTTGTGGCTCAGTAAAATCTATCTGGTCAATGCCGCCAACCAGTGAGGTTGCGTTAAACTCTTCGGTAGATGCTTGGCTTAATTCCGCAAGGTTGATTGATGTCGTGCCAGCATTTCTGCCATGCCAGATGCCAGTCTCGCTGTGGCTGGTCCATGTACCACCGGAACTTTGGTTTAATGAGACCGCCATAATCGGGGCCGGCAATATGCCGTGGGGCAATTTGTGATACTTCGTAGAACTTACGCTTACGCCCAGATAAGTAACGGAGTTAGGGTCAGGCTGACCAGCGACCGCCTCGCCAGAAACCACAGTTATGCTGGCTCGCTCGTTTCCCGGCAAAGTCTGGCTGTAATGAGCTGTGTTGTTAGACACCCCCGGATGCATGTGCTCGGTTTCGGCTTCGTTTACCAGTTGAGCGACAGCCGTGCTCGGATCAACTACGCTAACAGTATTAGCCAAAGCCGGTTTAGCGGCTGCCAGTGCCAATGTAGCCACAATTAGTCCGGTCGCCCCTTCGATTGATCTGCTGCTCATACTCTTATTATCCCTATCTTATGATTGTTTCAAGATTATTTAATAATTTAACATAGTTGCGTTAAGTAGTCAATGTAGGACATGTTCGGTCAGGGTCATAAATTTACTTATTGAACTGTTCTTGCCAGTAGGCATGGGTCGTCATGGCCTTTTGGGTGGCCAGGCCGGTGTAGTACTTCTCGGGTTCTTGAAGGATTTGCTTCTCGCCATCGGTGAATTTAGCAAAGTAACCAGCTATGCCTGAGTCCCGGCTGGCCACTTCGTAGAGTGGCTGGCCAGCTTCCAGGGCCTGGTGGGCCAGCGTTTTGGAGGCTTCATGCGCGGTGGTGTGGCCGTATTTTTCCAGCAATAAGTACAGTGGTTCAGCCGCTATAGCGCCCCCGCTCATGTACAGGTTGCGTCGCATGTTTTCTTCGTCGACTTCAAGTTTGCCCATTACGTGGTCAAGGCGTTTGGCCATCGAGGCGACGCTGGCCAAAACTATGGGGTAAAAGCGGGCCGAAGCCGAGTCGGTCAGGTCGCGTTGGTGTTCGCTGCTGATATTGAGGTTGGCGTTGACGACCTGGGCCAGAACCTGCTTGTGCATACTGATAACATTCTCGAAATTCCAGGGGTTGCGCTTGTGGGCCATGGTCGAGCTGCCGGTCTGGCCAGGGGCGAAAGCCTCGCGGACTTCGGCAATTTCGGAACGCTGCAGGTGACGCATGTCGTGGCCGAGGTTAGCCATGATACCAGCCGTGACGGCCAGTTCGTCAATCAGGCGGATGTAGTTTTCGGCCGGGATAATTTGGGTCGAGTAAGGTGCCGCTTCCAGATCAAGATAGCCCAAAACGGTTTTTTCGAACTCCAGCGGGTCATCAACAAACAGGCTCAGAGCGTTATAAGCGCCGACCGCACCGGAAAACTTACCCTTGAGCTTACTGCTAAGCACCTTGAGCGAGTTAATACTGCCGCCTAATCGGCTAACGTATTCGGCCATGGCGAAACCGAAAGTGATTGGTACGGCGTGTTGGCCATGCGTACGGCCGATCTGGACCGTGTCGGCGTAATCTTTGGTCAGGCGCAACAGTGTTTTCTCTAGTTCGACAAGGCGGGGAATTACGACTTCGTTGACCGCGGCTCTTAGTTGGAGGCTCATGGCCGTGGCGACAATGTCATAAGACGTAGCACCAAAGTGAACGTAAGGCTGGGCCGCCTCTGGCAGTTCGGCCTTGATGCAGTTTACCAAGGCTTTGACGTCGTGTTTGGTGGTCTTCTCCTGTTTGGCTACGGCCTCGGCCGTGACTTTGGCGGCCGCTTCTTCGATCTGGTCCGCTACTTCCTGCGAGCAAACGCCGAATTTGGCCAGTCCGTGGGCCAGAGCTGCCTCGACGTAAGCCTGATAAGCGATGCGGCTGGCCTCCGACAGATACTTGGCGATTTCGGGATCATAATAACGTCCGTCGAGCGGATCAAGCGCGTTATAATTAGCGGCTTCGGAGACGTCGGGCAAGTTAATTGGTTTCATGAAGTACTCCTTTGCAAATAATCTTTAACGTTGGTTTCGATGCGTTTTAGGATGTCTGCGGTGTCGGCTTTAACGAAAGCTTCGCCCGTTAATTTATCATACAGCTCAATGTAGCGTTCCGATACTGATGATACGAAATCATCTGTTAATTCCGGCACTGCCTGACCGGCTTGGCCGCTGAAGCCATGCTCCATCAGCCAGGCGCGGACGAACTCCTTGGATAAATGCTTCGGCGCTTCGCCCTTGCGGCCGCCAACATAGGCATCATAGCTGTCGGCGTAGAAATAGCGCGAGGAGTCGGGCGTATGCACTTCGTCAATCAGGATAAGTTTGCCGTCTAATCGGCCAAATTCGTACTTGGTGTCGGCCAGCACCAGGCCACGGTCGCGGGCTAATTGTTGACCGCGGGCGAATAGCTTGAGGGCATAGTCGCTCAATTGCTGCCATTCCTCAGAGGTTGCCAAGCCTTGCGTGATGCAGTCGGGGCCGGAAATATCTTCGTCGTGGCCGGCGTCGGCCTTAGTCGTCGGCGTGATAATCGGGGCCGCAAAACTGTCGTATTCTTGCAAGCCATCGGGCAGGGCTACGCCGCACAGCTCACGCTTGCCGGCCTCATACTCACGCCAGGCGTGGCCGACCAGGCAGCCGCGCACTACGATCTCGATCTTGACCGGTTCGGCCTTACGGCCAACGCTAACATTCGGATCCAGCACGCCCAGCAGCCAGTTTTCGATAATGTCCTCGGTTTGTTTCAAAAAATGCGCCGCCAACTGGTTCAGGACCTGGCCTTTATAAGGAATTGTCCGAGGCAAAACAACGTCAAAGGCCGAAATCCGGTCAGTCGCGATCGAAACCAGTCGGTCATCACCGATGGTGTACATATCCCGGACTTTGCCGTGATAGACCGCAGTCTGATTGGGGAATTGAAAATTGGTACGAGAAAATGATTGCGTATCGATACCTTATATTATCCGGTACAACACCCAAAATCGCAAGCATACGGTATGATAAAAGCATGCAATCCAAGGTGATCGGTATCGTTGGCGGCGGGCAATTGGGCCGTATGCTGACTGAAGCCGCCCTACCACTGGGGTTCCAAATCGTCGTGATTGACCCCGGCGACAATTGTCCGGCGTCGCAGGTCGGCGCCCAACAAATCAAGGCTGATTTGCACGACGCCGCCGCGCTGCGCCAGCTGGCTGAACGAAGCGATATAATAACTATCGAGATCGAACATGTTGACACCAAGTTGCTAAGTGAAATCGCCGAACTGGGCAAACCAGTTCAGCCGGCGCCGGACACCATCGCCATGATACAGGACAAATTTCGCCAGAAGCAGTTCCTGGCCAAAGCTGGCATCCCGCTGGCTGATTTCGTCAAAATCACTGATGAGGGCTCAGCCGGTCAAGCACTCCGGGCTTTCGGTGGCAAAATGCTGGTCAAAACCCGCAAGGGTGCCTATGACGGCCGCGGTAACATGGTCGTCAGCTCCAAAGAAGAACTAAAAAAGGCCTTTGCCCAGTTTAAAAACCAGAAACTCTACGCCGAAAAATTCGTGCCATTCCAGAAGGAACTAGCCATCATGGTCGCCCGCAGCACAACTGGCGAAACGGCCGTTTATCCAGTGGTTGAAACCATCCAGGAGCGCAACATCTGCGTCGAAGTCCTGGCCCCGGCCAAGATTGACCAGTCATCATACGAAGAAGCCGAGCGGGTCGCACTGAACGTAGTTAAGCAGTTGGAAGGCGCTGGCGTCTTCGGTATTGAAATGTTCTTAACCGACAATAACGAAATCCTGGTCAACGAGATCGCACCGCGCGTCCACAACTCCGGCCATTACACGATCGAGGCGTGCGCCACCTCGCAATTCGAACAGCATATTAGAGCCATCACCGGTTTGCCGCTCGGACCGACGAATTTGATCGTGCCAGCCGCCGTTATGATCAACATCCTCGGCGAACGTGACGGTCCAACAGCTATCAAAGGCCTCGATGAAGCCTCAGCCCTACCTGGCGTTGCCGTTCACTTATACGGCAAGTCGCCAACCAAAGTCGACCGCAAAATGGGCCATCTGACCGCCACTGGCGACACCTTAGAAGAGGCCAGGCAGCAAGCAAGGCAGGCCAGACAGCTAATCGATGTATAATAGGAGTAAATTATGAGCAACCCCGTCGTCGGCATTATCATGGGATCGGATTCGGATCTGGATATAATGGGCCAGGCCGCCAAAACGCTGGAAGAATTCGGTGTCAGCTGCGAGGTTAAAGTCGTCTCAGCCCACCGCACACCGAACGAAATGGTCAAATACGCCGAAGAAGCGCAGGGCCGCGGCTTGCAAGTTATCATTGCCGGAGCCGGCGGTTCCGCCCATCTGCCGGGCATGACAGCCTCCAGCACCCGGCTGCCGGTCATTGCCATACCTGTTAAGCGCGACAATCACGGCCACGAAGCTTTCTGGTCCAACATTAAAATGCCGCCCGGTGTTCCGCTGGCTACTATGCCCGAAAATGGCGCCCAGAACGGCGCCCTCCTAGCCATCCGCATCCTGGCCCTTAGCGACCCCGAACTCGCCAAGAAGTACGAAGCCTTCGTCCAGAAACAGCACGACGGCGTCCTGGACAAAGACGCCCAAGTCCAAAGCCAAGGCTGGCAAGCTTACCTCCAGCAGAACTCAAAATAGAATCGGCTTCAATGCGGGCTGCCTTACTCACCCTTAGCATAGTTCTAGAATTAGTGGCTTCTTTCATCTATTGCGCCAGCATTATTAGGGGTAGGACTAAGCCGCACCGTATTACCCGGCTGGTGCTGATGTTTATCCTAAGCCTGGGCTTTATCAGCATCGTGTCGGCCAAGGGTAATCTTGGCGCCGTATTATACTCCGGCGTGTCCTGCGCTTTTGGCATTGCTTGCTTCGGCCTGAGCATACGGCGGGGCATGGGCGGATCAAGCCTGTTTGACTGGATTTGTTTCGCGATCGCCATGTGCGGCGTGATTGGTTGGCGTTTGACGGGCAACGCCGTACTGAGTATCTGGCTAGCGTCTTTAGCTGACTTCGTAGCTTATTTACCGGCCTATGTGAAAACCTGGAAACACCCTAATACCGAATCGCCCTGGCTCTACATATTGAGCTTCTTAGGCGGTTTGTTGAGTGTCATCGCCTACAGGGTTTCGTCCGTGTCTATTTTTCAGCTAAATATTGTTCTGACAAGCTTTATCATGATTATCTGTATTTATTACAAACAGCTCTTTCAGGCGCTGCGGCGGCCGATGTCGGTGCGGTAGTGCATGCCTTCGAAATTGATTAGCTTTACAGCGGCGTAGGCTTTGTCGAGGGCTTCATCTAGGGTCAGGCCAGTAGCCGTGACGTTCAAGACACGGCCGCCTGCGGTTACGAGTTGGCCGTCTTTTATGGCCGTACCGGCGTGGAAAACCACTATATCGTCAAGTTTTTCGGCTTCGTCGATGCCGGTTATCGGCAGGTCCTTAGGATAGCTGCCGGGGTAACCTGGCGAGGCCAAGACTACCGTTACCGCGAAGCCCGGTTTCCAGGTTACGGACTTCGGATCAAGGGTGCCGGTCGCGCAGGCTTTCAGTACTTCGTAGAGGTCGCCTTCGAATAGGCGCATGTAGATTTCGGCTTCGGGATCGCCGAAGCGGGCGTTGAATTCCAATAGTTTGATTTCATCGCCGTCAATCATCAGGCCGGGGTAGAGACAGCCCTTGAACTCGGCATTTTGTTGTTTAAGCCCCCTGAGAGCCGGTTCGACCGCCTGTTCCTTAACGAATTTAACGTTTTCATCTGTAATCCATCTGACCGGAGCGTAAGCGCCCATGCCGCCGGTATTAGGACCTTGGTCGCCGTCGAAGATTTGCTTGTGATCCTGCGAGGGCGGGAACATAACGGTGTTGGTGCCGTCGCAGAGAGCGTGCATCGAGGCTTCCTGGCCTTTCAAAAAGTCTTCGACGACGACCTGATTACCGGCTGAGCCAAAGGCCTTATCCACCATTATTTCGTCAATGGCCGCGTCAATTTCTTCGGTCTTATTGGCTATAATGACGCCTTTGCCGGTGGCCAGGCCATCAGCCTTGATAACGACCGGAAACGGGCGGCTCTTGGCGTATTCCCGGGCAGCTTCGGCTTCCGTGAAGTTCTGATACTCAGCCGTCGGGATATTCTCGGCGCCCATCAGGTCTTTGGAAAAGGTCTTCGACGATTCGATCCTAACGGCCGCCTTGGTCGGGCCGAAAATAGTCAGTCCCACGGCCTGGAAAGCGTCGACGACCCCGGCTTCCGAGGCGGCTTCCTGACCGACAACCGTCAGGCTTATTTCTTTGTCCTGGGCAAACTTCAGCAAGCCCTCGGTGTCATCAAAGGCGATATCAATATTTGAAATATTGCCGGCACTGCCGCCGTTACCCGGCGCGACGTAGACTTTTTCGACTCGCGGTGATTGGGCCAGCTTCCAGGCCAGGGCCTGCTCGCGGCCGCCGCCGCCAATTACTAAAACGTCTGCCATATTTCTCCTGTCATGCCGTAATTATAGCCGTAGCTCACGGGTTTGTCATACGTAATGAAGCCTGGTAGTCCTGGCGGCCTTTAATGAAGTCCTCAATGTCGCCAGGCAAGAACTTTTTCTCGACGGCTTGAACGCGTTCAAAGAGGCTCGTCGCCGTATCACCCGGCTCAACCGGTACCTTATGCTCAGCGATAATCGGACCGGCATCATAATCTTTAGAAACTACATGCAGTGTCTGGCCGGCATAAGGCAAACGGCGGTCCAGCACGTACTCCTGTATCTGTTGTCCATGAAAAGCCTTGGTATCGGGCAGCAACCCCGGATGCGTGTTAACCATACGGGCCTGGAAAACACTGGTATATTTGGGGAGCCAGCCGAAGGCTGAGACCAGGTTTGGGCCTACCTTTTTCATATAACCCATCAGAGCGATGAGGTCGAAATGACCGGCTAATAGGGCTGCCAGGATAGCCGCCTCTTCACCGGACGTTTGGCCACCCCTTTCTACGTGTTCCGTTAAAGCGGCCGGGTGAGTCTGGTGATTGATCAAGATACAGTCGATGTGCAAACCGTATTCACGGTTTAGATTGTCAATTCGTTGAAATATTCCCGCATCCTTGCGGCTGGCGATTACCAGTTCGACATTGGCGTTGATTTCGCCTTTCTGGGCGACCCGAATGAAGGCTTCAGCCGTCGTACCGCCACCCGAAGCCAGGACAGCGATACGTGGATTCATGAGGAGCTACTGCGGGCTGTGGCCAGTTGGGGCGGCGTGTGGCTGGAGCGGGGCAGCACCTCGCCCGGTTTGAGTTTAACGATTTCTTTGGCTCGCAAGCCGATTGGGATCGGATAATCACCGGTGAAACAGGAGGCCGTGAAACTTGAAGCCGGTAAGCCGGTGGCTTTCATCATGCCGTCGAATGACAGGAACGACAGCGATGTGGCGCCGACGTATTCGCCCATTTCTTTTTCGGTCATGTAAGCTGCCAGCAGCTCGGACTGTTTCGGCGTGTTTATACCGTAGAAGTCCGGATAGCGCACCGGCGGGGAGCTGATAAGCAAATGAACCTCTTTGGCGCCGGCTTCAAAAACCATCGATACCAGATGGCGCATGGTCGTGCCGCGGACGATCGAGTCGTCTACTAAAACAACCCGCTGATCTTTCATAAGTTCGATCACCGGGTTGAGTTTCATCTTCAGGTCTCGTTCGCGGAGTTGGGCTGTCGGTCGAATGAAGGTGCGATGGATGTAACGGTTCTTAATAAGTGCCATTTCAAACGGGATGCCGCTGGCCTGTGAATAGCCGAGGCCCGCCGGAATACCGGAGTCAGGCACCGGCACGATCACGTCCGCCTCGATCGGGAACTCGCGGGCCATTACCCGGCCGAATTCCTGGCGCACCATGTCGACCCGCTTGCCGAGCAGCAAGCTGTCGGGCCGGGCGAAATAAACCATTTCGAAGATATCGAGTTTTTGCTCGCCCTTTACTACCTGGTGCGATTCAATGCCGTCTTCGCTGATTACGACCATCTCGCCGGGTTCGACATCACGTATAAACTCCGCTCCCACCGTGTCAAAAGCACAGGTTTCGGAAGCCACGGCATAGCCGCCGTCCAACTTGCCGATCGACAGGGGGCGGACACCGCAAGGATCGCGGAAAGTGATAAGACGTTTAGTGTCCATGATTACGGCCGAGAAGACACCGGTGAATAAGGGGTAGGCCTTCTTGATAGCGTCCACCAGGTCCAGCCCGTCATCCATGTAGCAGCCGATAGCCGCCGACATCATGCTGGAATCGTTGAGCTTGTCCAGCTTGACGCCGCGGGCCGTCAGGAACTCTTCGAGCTTAGTCCAGTCCGGCAGGTTGCCGTTGTGAGCGAAAGCGATCTTGCGCTTGTAATCGACGAACGGCTGGTTATAAAAGTCATCCGTGCCGCCTGAGGTCGAGTAGCGGTTGTGGCCGATCGCGATGTGGCCCGGTAGTTGCTCGAGATCTTCTTCACGATAAACGGTCGCCACCAGGCCGGGGGCGGCATGACGGTGCATCTCTTTGCCGTCGCTGCTGGCGATACCGGAACTCTCCTGGCCGCGGTGCTGCAACGCCCACAGGCCATAAAAAGTTAAACGGGCCGCTTCCAGGCCCGTTCGTTTGTCGGTTTTCGGTCCAATAATACCAAACACCGCGCACTTTTCGTTGAGTTCGTCCATCACGTTGTTTGCCAGTGGCATCTGATTTCCCCCTTTTATTGTTCGGAAGCGGCAAAGCGTCTGACCTAGTAAGACGTTCGTGATAGCGGAAATAGCGAAAAAGCTGTCACGCGCTTGCAACTTTCTTATTCTTATAATAAACCATAACAAACAAGGCTGACAAGCCTTTAATGGTCTTATCTTTGGTATAATAGATCAATAAGAGGAGCCAGCGTGGCAAAAAAGCTATCCTATCATAAGTCCGTTAACTATTCCCAAGCTGACCCCCTGAAAATCCTGGCCCAAAAGCAGGGCCTGGCTACCGCTGGCAACATGCCATTCGGCTACCGGGAAGTGGACGGCACCAGGGGCGAATCGGCTTACGTTTTTGAAATGGGCGACCTCTGGGGCGCTTTCGTGCAGGAAGGGCTGGGTACCAAAAGCCTGATCGCCCAGACAGTTTATCGACAAACCGGCCAGTCTCACTTCGGCGCCGTAGCCCAGGACACCGTGGCCTGTGTCATAAATGACCTGGTCAGCGTCGGTGCCACCCCCGTAGTTTTGAACGCCTACTGGTCATCCAGCTCCTACCAGTGGCTAACGGATGAAAAATTAGCTGGCGACCTGATAAAAGGCTGGCGGAACGCCTGCGACACGGCCGGAGTCGTTTGGGGCGGCGGCGAAACCCAATCATTACCGGGCGTAGTGGCCTCGGACGCCCTGGAATTAGCCGGGTCGGCTTTCGGTGTCGTCAAGTCGGCCAAGCATCTGGTACAGGGCAAGAACCTGCGGGCCGGTGACGCCATAGTTTTAGTGGAAGCCAGCGGGCCCCACGCCAACGGCATCAGTTTGATCCGTGAAATCGCCGGGCAACTGCCGGAAGGCTACCAGACCAAAATAGCCGATGGCCAGACACTGGGCGAAGCCGCGCTGGCACCGACTCATATATACTCCAGCCTGGTACAAGCCCTGCAAGCCGCTGATGTCGACGCTCATTACCTATCGAACATCACCGGCCACGGCTGGCGCAAACTGATGCGGGCCGAGGTCGAATTCAGCTATATTATAAGAGAAATACCACCCGTACCGGAGATCTTCAACTTCATTGCCGAACAAGCGGGTAACGATGAGACCGAAATGTATGGCAACTACAACATGGGCGCCGGCTACGCCGTTTACGTCCCGGCCGGGCAGGCCCAGCAGGTCGTCGATATTGCCGCCAAACAGGGGCTAAAAGCCTGGCTGGCCGGCAGCGTCGAAGTCGGCTCCAAACAAGTAGTGATCGAGCCGAAAGGCATCACGTTCGCCGGCGACAGCCTGGAGGTCCGCTAGTGCAGATCTACGGCGGGATTTCGGCCTTATCGGATTTTCGCCAGACAAAACTGCTCCGCCGCCTGCAAGCGCTTGATTCCTCGATCCAAAACGTCGAGGCCGAATACCTGCACTTCGCCGATTTAGACGAAGCATTAAGCCCGTCCGAAGAGAAACAATTAAAGGAGCTGGCGACTTATGGCATGCCCTTCAAAGGCGGTAAAGATGGCGCTCTATACCTGGCAGTGCCGCGGCCGGGAACCATTTCACCCTGGTCCAGCAAAGCCACCGATATCGTCCACAACTCCGGTCTCACCGCCGTCAAACGGATAGAGCGCGGCACCGCTTACTACATTCAAGGTGCCCAGCCCGACAATGCCGAAATCGCTGAAGCCCTGCACGACCGTATGACCGAAGCCGTGCTGTCCGGCCCCGAGGCAGCCAAGGTCTTATTTACCGAAACCAAGCCGGGCAAACTACAAACCATTGACATACTCCAGGCCGGGAAGACCGCTCTAACAGATGCCAACCGTGAATTTGGCCTAGCCCTGGCCGACGATGAAATAGATTATCTTTACGAAGCCTATGCCGACCTAAAGCGTAACCCGACCGACGTCGAGCTGATGATGTTCGCCCAGGTCAACAGCGAACATTGCCGGCACAAAATCTTCAACGCCGACTGGGTGATCGACGGCACGCCCCAGCCCAAAAGCCTCTTCAAAATGATCAAGAACACCTACGAAAAAGGCGGACAGGATGTCCTGTCGGCTTACAGCGACAACGCCGCCGTCATTCGCGGACCCAAAGCCGGGCGTTTCTTCAATGACCCCGCCAGCGGTACTTACGCCTACCGCCAGGAGCCAGTCCACAGTGTTATCAAAGTCGAAACCCACAACCACCCGACAGCCATCGCGCCGGTACCAGGGGCGGCTACTGGCATAGGCGGCGAAATCCGTGACGAAGCCGCTACCGGCCGCGGTGCCAAATCCAAGATGGGCCTGGCCGGCTTCACCGTATCCAATCTGGAAATCCCCGGCCTCAAGCAGCCCTGGGAACAGCCTTACGGCAAGCCTGGCCGCATCGCTTCACCGCTCGACATAATGCTGGAAGCCCCAATCGGCGGCGCTTCATTCGCCAACGAGTTCGGCCGCCCAAACTTAACGGGTTACTTCAGGAGTTACCAGCAGCCAGTTGACGGGGCAGTCTGGGGCTATCACAAGCCGATCATGATTGCCGGCGGCCTCGGTAACATCCGTGACCAGCATGTCCAGAAAAATCAATTGCCGGTCGGCTCGTTAATAATCAT
>DASRLG010000024.1:0-4058 GCA_035648575.1 Candidatus Dormiibacterota bacterium | reverse complement strand
ATATATTATATCATAAAATTGCGTAATTCGAGCTGTTTGCGGCGTATTCTACCAGATAAGCAGTTCTAGATCCGGACACCTGGTTTTTACCTGATACGATGGAGCCAAGCTTTTTGGGCTTGGCTCTTATCGTATTCTCTCGTGCGCGCCCACCCGGCGACGGGCAAGGTGTAGATATTTTTGTTTTTATCTGTTTGTTTGACGCGCCGCCCGCTAGCGCACGATCTATGTCTAAGCATAATTAATTTCAGGTTTTTGTCAAGCCGAGCGGCTCTTCAGCTCGCCGGCCCGCGGCAGTATATACAGCGCCAGGATCAGGGCGAAGAGCACGGCGAAGCCGCACATGACACTCGGTATGGCACGCTGGGTGGCGGGCTTTAGTTCGCTCGCCAGGATCGTCGGTATTATAAAGACCAGCCAGCCGATCATCAGGGCCCGGATGGTCTGCAGCTGCCGGTAGGCTTTCTTGCCCTTGTTCATCAGCTCGTTGGCCCAGCGAATGCCCATTAAGAACGAGACCCCCAACCAGCCGTAATAATAGGCCGTGTACCAGCCGCCCCAGGTGTAGGCTACCTGGAAGATGACGTAATTGCCGGTGCATTTGTAGCCGAAGAAGGCGTTATTGCCGACCAGGAAGAAGCCGACGAAGACCAACATCGTCGCGTAGGCCGTCCAGACCAGCCAGCGGTTCTTTTTGCCTGACAGGACATGTAGAATGTGTATTCCCAGCGGCGGCAAGACGCTGATAGCCGCGAAGCCCAGCCGTGACCAGGTAGGCGCGCTGCCCAGCGAACCGGTGCAGACGAAATATTCGCAAACTTGGAAACTGGCCAGCATGACCATAGTTATGATAACCAGCCGGCTCAGCTCGGTCATTTTGTAGCGCATGAAAGTATAGACGGCCAGGGAGAGTTCTATAATTACCGTCGCCACCATCACTGGCGGCGAGAAGCAGTTCAGTGTCGTACCTTGGCGCTCCCGCATATTGCTTAGGATTATAGCATGCCTAGGAATTCGGATTCGGTGAGCTGGGTAGTGCCTAGTTTGGCGGCTTTGACTAGCTTAGCGGCACCGACGTTGGCACCGACCACCAGATAATCGGTATCCTTGCCGACCGAACTCTGGAAGGTGCCGCCCAGCGCCCGGATACGTTCGGCGGCTTCTTCCCGGCCCATGCTCTCTAAACTACCCGTGACGGCGAAGCTGCGGCCGCTGAGCTTGCCGCCGACGTGTTTGACCGGTTGCGGCCAGACATCGTGCCGTTTGAACTTTTTCAGCAGATCGCGGTTGCGCGGTTCGGCAAACCATTCGACGACTGATTCGGCGACGACCTCACCAACGCCATCTACATCGGCCAGTTCGTCAATCGTGACTTCTGACAGTTTTTCTAGGCTGCGAAAATGATTAGCTAGGTCAATGGCTGTCTGGGCGCCGATGTGACGGATACCTAAGCCGTAAACGAAACGGCTTAGCGGCGGTTGGGTTTTGGATTGGACCGCGGCGATTAGTTTGTTGGCTGAAACTTCGGCGAAACGCTCGAGCGGCAGCAAGTCCTCGGCTTTCAGGGAATAGATATCAGCCGGATCCTTAACAAGTTCAGCATTGATCAGGGCGATCACGTTTTTCTCGCCGAGACCCTCGATATCGAGAGCTGTTTTGCTGGCGAAATGCTCGATTCTTTTCCAGGAACGTGACGGGCAATGCTCGTTTGGACAGCGCCAGATCGCATCTTCGACCTTATACTTAACAAGTTTAGTATTGCACTCCGGGCACTTGGCCGGCATCACGAAAGGCTTTTCCGAACCGTCACGCAACTGGATAAGCGGCTCCACGACTTCGGGAATAATGTCGCCGGCTTTGTGGACGATAACGGTGTCGCCGACACGAATGTCTTTGCGTTTGATCTCGCCCTGGTTGTGCAATGTTGCCATCTGTACGGTGCTACCAGCGATGACGACCGGCTCCAGCATAGCCACCGGTGTGGCCGCGCCGGTACGACCGATGGAAATGAAAATATCTTTAACTTTGGTTGTGGCCTGCTCGGCAGCGTATTTGAGCGCGATAGCGCCGCGCGGCGCCTTGCCGGCCACGCCCAACCGGCTGAAAAATTGGCGGTCATTAACCTTGACGACCAGGCCATCAGTGTTGAACGGCAGATCCAGCCGCTCCTTTTCCCAAGTATTAGCGAATTTCATGATGGCCTTAATACTGGGCAGCACTTTAGCTTTTTTATTCGCCAAAAAGCCCATGTCAATTAGCGCTTGATACGCGAATTCATTGGTCGGTACCTCAGAAAGGTTTTCTCTAAGTAAGTCGTAAGCTCTAAAAACCAGCTTCCGTTCGGATACCAGTTTTGGGTCAAGCTGGCGGATAGCACCGGCGGCCGTGTTACGCGGATTGGCAAAAAGCGGTTTCCCCTCCGCGGCTCTAGCGGCATTTAAGGCTTCAAAATCCGTCTTATACATAACAATCTCACCACGTATTTCTGTGCGTCCGGTTGAGAATTTGGCTGCGCCACCGGCCGTTAAACGCAGCCTTAAGGGAATGGATTCGATGGTCCTGACGTTAGCCGTCACGTCCTCGCCGACGAAACCGTCGCCGCGGGTGATGCCGCGAGTCAAAACGCCATCTTCGTATACCAGGGCACAGGCCAGGCCGTCCATTTTGATATCGGCGAAGTACTCCACCTTGGCACCGACTGGCAGCAGCTTCGTGATCCGCTCCTGCCAGGCCTGGATTTCCGTTTCGTCAAAGACATCGTTAAGGCTGAGCATGCGTGAACTGTGTTCGACTTGTTTGAAACCGGGTAACGGCGCTCCGGCCACCCTCTGGCTTGGCGAATCAGGTGTTATGAGTTCAGGGTATTGCTCCTCAAGTTGTGACAGCTCATGTTTCAAACTGTCGGCGGCCGCTTCGCTCATGATCGACTCGTTAAGCACGTGGTAGTGGTAGCGATAGTTATTTATTAAATCACGCAGCTGTTCGATCCGTTTGGCGGCCTGGGCTTTATTCATTCAGCAGTTCCCTGTAAAGCGTGTACATGTAAGCGTGTACCCCTGTTAATCCGGCCATTGTCAGCAGGAAGAATACCCACTTGGCCAGGGGCGTCAGCCACATGATTATTGGTACCATGACGATGGCCCCCGCGATTAGCAGAACAATCGGCAGCCAGAGGACCTTGCGAATCACCGTCCAGCGCCGGTAACGGACCAGTTCGCGGGCCGAACGCAAGGCTTTCAGAGGTGTCATGTTGGGCAAAGTCACGATGTAAAGCGCGAAAAGCGACGAACTGATCATGTAGATGCTGAGAAGCGCCAGCAGGCCATACAGCAACTCCCAAAGAAACTTTTCGACGAAGTAGACGGCAATGCCGTTATTGATAATCAGTCCGTAAACCGCCGAACCGATTAGAAGCGGAATCAGCTGCAGACCAATTACCAGGAGCACGATTATGAACGGCACTAGAGGGTACATACCCTTGTAATAAGTATCGCGGATCCGTAAGCCGGAGGCACCGGCCAATACCTGGCGAAGCGCCCAGATAATCGCCAGGCTGGCGATTAAGCCCAGGAAAAACTGGTAAGCGCCGGCCGTGGGGCTGGAGTTGTTACCGGCCGAACCTACCAACAAGGCAAAGACGCTGATCCCTGAAGCCAGACCCCCCAAGTGGCCGGTAAACACTTGGCTAATGGAATGCTTAAGCGTGGAAACGTCGGTAGTGCCGGATAGGCCCTGTGTCAGGATAATGTTAAGCAAGCCGTAGACGAGCGTAATACCGATGAATAACCGTTTGTGCTCCCATAACGTCAAGGCGGACTTGCGAGTCAACCGCCAGACGTTCGGCAGCTGGACCGGGTGTTTGATGCGTTTCTGGAGCCTGAGGGTCTTGTATTTGGGTTGTTTGAGTCGGCGGGGCTTGACCGGACGGGAAACGGTTTTTGGCCGGCTGGAGTTTTTCGCGGGCGCGGCCTTCTTTTTTGACACGGTATTAGCCGCTGTCCGCTTGGGCGCGGCCTTCTTCCCTGATTTTTTTGCCATGGTCTTATTATATAAGAAGA
>DASRLG010000023.1:0-15017 GCA_035648575.1 Candidatus Dormiibacterota bacterium | reverse complement strand
GAATAACGGCGGTGCTGGTAATAATTATAGTCGCCGCCATAGGCACCTATCTATTAAAAGGCTCTAAAGCCGCTAGTCCTTACGCCAGTACGAACGCGGCTAGCGGCAGCTTGGGCGGCAATGCCCAACAGGTTCAAAATTGCAGTGGAGCTAACAACGGGAGCTGCGTGGTCTTTGGTGCCACGGCTTCTACTACTGAACCAACCGTTGTCGGGCATGAGCTTGATCTGGGCACAACCGGCACCAGGCTGAAAATGCGCGGTGTGGCCATCCTAGGGGTCGGGGGTGTCATTGGCGCTAAGGAGTATAATAACCGCCAAACTGTCGTAAACACTATTAAGGCTTGGGGCGGTAATGAAATTCGTTTGCGTGTCATAGCCTGTGATTACAACAACCAGACCTACATGAGCCAACCGCAAGAACTGCAAGAGATACAAGATTGGCAAACCACGGCTCAGGCGGCAGGTTTGTATCTAAGTGTTGCCTGGTGGGATTCATCGGCCTGCGGATCACAGAGCGGTGCCGCCTGGGCTACTGCCTACCCCGAGGCTTTTCCGATGATGACGGCCGTTATCAACAAGCTCGGACCTAATAACCCGTGGGTCTTCTACGAACCTTTTAACGAGCCAAATAACATATCGGAGAGTGAATGGCTAGCGGCTATGCAGGCAACCGAACAGCTTTACCGAAACAACGGTTACACAGGTATTCTGGTACTTGATACTAATAACTACAGCAACATATACAATGACACTGATATGACAACTCTTGAGACCAACGATGCCTCGCTAACCGGCATGAACGGTAAAAACCAAATCATTTTCGCCAAACATGACTACGCCACCAAGTATACGAATAATCCGGCTGTCGGCTTCACTCCCTCGCAATGGCCAAACAACAATGGCGCCACCAGCACTTGGGATTTCAGCAAACACCTCGTATGGGAGACGGAATTCGGCAACTACAATATCGTTAACTCACAGGGCTTCACTAGTTACCCCTGGTCCCAGGGGGCTGCTGCCTGGATGGCCGCCAAAGTCAATGACGGTACTCTGGTTGGCGCGACAGCCTTCGTATTCACTTGGACGGATGCTAATTCGATAACTACCGGTGACGATATAACGCCGACACAGTGGGGCGGTTATGTTGAAAACGACTTTCTCGGGGCCGTGAACTAAGGGTTAATCCGGCCCGATTTACGATTTACTGAAAAATTAACCATGCTAAACTGGATTTAACATGAAAGTGCTTATCCTATACCGGCCTAATTCTGAGCATGGCAGACTGATAGAAGAGTTTATTCATGAGTATCAGCAGCGGCACCAGTCGGACCGGCTGGAGGTACTGAGTCTTGATACTCGAGAGGGTAGCGCTACGGCCACCCTCTATGACGTCATGCAGTACCCGGCGATCCTGGTCCTGCAAACCGACGGTTATGTCCAGAAAATCTGGCAGGGCGACAGCCTACCGATGATGGACGAGGTCGCGTCTTACGCCCACGTCTAGCCCTGTGCTATAGTTAAGGTACAATTTGGTAAATCCGTACGAGCGGCTATCAACCGCGAGGAGTGAGAAGAAAGGCCGGTCGGCCCAGTAGAACTCACCGGGCAAGCCCGTTACAGCTGAAACCAAGCGCTTTTGAGGTCACCTCGAAGGAAACCGGATGGCACCGTCCTAACACCAGGACTCCGGTAACCGTCAGGTGATTTTTATTTACAACGAGGAACGCCAACAGATCATGAAATTCAAAAAATCCACCCGCCGCCAGCCCGCCGTCTACGAAAAAGACCTGGTGAAGTACTGGAAGCAACACAAGACCTTCGAGAAGTCGGTCGACATGCGCCCGGCGGCCGAGGCCTACGTTTTCTACGATGGCCCGCCGTTTATCACCGGTGTGCCGCACGTCGGCACCCTGTTATCCAGCATCATCAAGGATGCCGTGCCGCGCTATTGGACTATGAAGGGCAGGCGAGTCGAACGGGTTTGGGGCTGGGACTGTCACGGCCTGCCGGCCGAAGTTTTTACCGAGAAGAAACTGGGCATCCACGACCGCCGTGACATCGGTACCAAAGTCAGCCTAGAGGAGTACATCAAGACCTGCCGCGCCAATATGGTCCAAACCGGCAACGAATGGGAGGACATCATCGACCGTATCGGACGCTGGGTCGATTTCCAGGGCGCCTACAAGACGATGGACAAAGACTACATGGAATCTGTCTGGTGGGCTTTCAAGCAGCTCTACGACGCCGGTAAGATCTACGAGGGCGAAAAGGTACTCTTGTACTGTGTCCGCGACGCCACGCCCATCAGCAAGGCTGAAGTCGCCATGGACAACTCCTACCAGGATGTCACAGACCCGTCAGTTTACGTTAAACTCAAGCTCAAAGACAGCGAAGCCTCCCTGTTGGCCTGGACAACCACCCCTTGGACGTTACCGGCCAACACCGCCGCCGGAGTCGGCGCCAGCCAAACCTATACCGAAGTCGAGCTGGAGTCGGGCGAAAGACTGATTTTATTAGCCGGTTTACTAGATAAGGTGTTGACCGACGAGAAACACCAACCGGTTAAATACACCGTCATAAACCCCAAAATAAAGGGCTCGGAGCTTGTCGGCAAACAATACGAGCCATTGTTTGAAAACAGGGGCGAAAAAGCTCATTTCATCTGGAATTACCCTGATCTTGACGTTACCGAAGGCACCGGCATTGTCCACTTGGCTCCAGCTTACGGCGAAGAAGACTACTGGCTGGCGAAGCAAGAAGGCTTCCCGCTGGTCCAGAACATCGACGATAGCGGCTTCTACACCGAAGGCGAGTGGCAGGGCCAATACGTATGGGACGCCAACAAGCCGATCGCCAAAACCCTGCACGAACGTGGCGTCATCTGGAAAATCGACTACATAACGCACAGCTACCCGCATTGCCACCGTTGCGGTACCAAGCTAATGTACCGCGCCCACCCCAGTTGGTTCATGGATATCAACGGCCAGCGCGAAGAAATGCTGCAGCAAAATGCCTCCGTTAACTGGTTTCCAGAGCATATCAAACAGGGGCGCTTCGCCAAAACCGTCGAGTCTGCTCCCGACTGGAACATCAGCCGCGACCGCTTCTGGGCAACGGCCATGCCAGTCTGGAAAGGCACTGATAAGAGTGGTAAAGAGCACATCAAAGTCGTCGGCAGCTACGCTGAGCTCAAGGAGTTATCCGGTATCGAGCTGGAAGACTACCACCGACCCTGGATTGATGATGTAGCCTTCACAATAGATGGCGTTGAGTACAAACGTATCGACAAGGTTCTGGACTGCTGGTTCGAAAGCGGCTCGATGCCATTTGCCCAATTTCATTACCCTTTCGAGAACACCGAAAAATTCGAGCAGAACTTCCCAGGCGACTTCATCGCCGAATATGTCGCCCAGGTCAGGGCCTGGTTTTACTACCTGCACGCCATATCTGTCGGTCTGTTCGACACCAAGGCGTTTAACAATGTCGTAGTAACCGGTACCCTGGCTGGCAACGACGGCCGCAAGATGAGCAAAAGCTTCGGCAACTACACCGATCCCAACGAGCTGATGGATAAATACAGCGCCGACGCCCTGAGGTTCTTCCTGCTCAGCTCCCCGGTGTTAAACGGTGAAGACGCCGTCCTCCAGGACAAAGATGTCGCTGACACCAGCCGCAAGCTGTCCATGGTCTGGAACATGTATGATTTCTTCACTCTCTACGCCGATGTCGATGGCTGGGAGTGGGACGGCAGCCTGGCCGACCCGACACCCGACCTCACCAACCCGCTCGACCACTGGATCGTCAGCCGCGTCCACCAGCTCGGCAGCGAAGTCGACGCCCACATGCAGCGTTACGACCTGCCAAACGCCCTCAAGCCCATCCTGCCATTCATCGACGACGCCAGCAACTGGTACGTCCGCCGCGGTCGCAAACGCTTCTGGAAGAGCGACAACGATGCCGACAAGGCCGCCGCATACCGCACCCTTCACTACGTCCTGGTCCAACTCAGCCTGGTCATGGCCCCGTTCACCCCGTTCCTAGCCGAAGAACTCTACCGCAAACTCACCGGCGGCGAATCCGTCCACCTCTGTGACTGGCCCGCCGCTGGCCACGTCAACGACCTCCTGATCAACGACATGCGTGATCTGCGGGAGACCATAACCATCGCTTTAGCCGCCAGGGCAGAAGCCGGTATCAAAGTTCGCCAACCCCTGAATTCATTGACTTTCACTCCTCGGCACGCCCTGGCTCCGGAATATGTTAATTTCTTCCAGGACGTCCTGAGAGAAGAAGTAAATGTTAAAAAAGTCGAACTAGTACCGACTATTGACCTGAGCAGTAAACAAATTAAAGTTAAACTCGACCTCAAACTCACTCCCGACCTCAAGCGCGAAGGCCTGGCCCGCGAAGTCATCCGCCATGTCCAACAGGCCCGCAAACAAGCCGGCCTGGAGGTAGATGACCGCATAGACCTCAGTCTTGAATCCGATGGCACCGAGCTGCGGAACCTGCTCAAAGACAGCGATTTAACAGATACGATCAAACAGGAAACCCTGGCCGCGTCGCTCAACTCGCGCAAGCCGGACGGTTTTAGCACCACTGTCCAGGTCGAAGGCCAGGCTCTTACCGTCAGCCTAGCCAAAGCCGATAAATAATAGCCACCAGACCGTGGCGGCTTACCAGCACTTTACAGGGGAGGCGAACTTTGGTATGCTCTATAAACGTATATGAAAAAGGCAGTCATCAATACCGGCGGAAAGCAATACCTGGTCACCGAAGGTGAGATCCTCAAGGTCGAGCTGATTAAGGAGTCTGGCAAGAGCGTAAACTTTGAAGCTCTATTGGTTATTGACGGCGACACCGTCCAAGTCGGCGCCCCCAAGGTAGACAAAGCCAAAGTAACGGCCGAAATACTCGAAGCCGACGTCCAAGCCGACAAGGTCACGGCTATCCGTTACAAGGCCAAGAAACGCGTTCACAAAGTCCGCGGCCACCGCCAGCACCAGACCATCCTCAAGATTACCAAAATCGCCTGACAACCGGCTCCGGCCGCTGTGGAAAACTTTTTACTCAGTCTTTAAGCGTTATAACTAAAACAACGCCTAGCATTAGCGGAATCGGTGAGAAATATAAGCCCGCATCTGATTTTATAGGTTGCCAGCCAATGCCGTACATTTATTAACAACACTAAGGCCGGCCATAAATAGCAAAAACGTCTTCTCCAGGCGCATATTAAATTTATTCAAAAAGGTCTTGCAGACCTCTGTTAAGGAGGCCATACTAAGTACATAGGATTGGTATCTATTGCGGATCCTGATCCTAACCAACAAAAATTGGTTAAAACCAAACAAAAAGCCAAACGAGTCTCGCGCAGGGAGTCAAGAACCGCGCGAGACTCACAAGATTGCTTAGTTTGATATTGAACCAATACAAAAACTTTAAACCAAAATGCCAACCTTTGTGTTGCCCGAGTGGGAGATGTCGATGAGCACCCAGCCTGGATTCAGGCTCGAGGGTGTTTTTTGCCGTGTACTGTTTGGGCGGTCGGGCCGGCTAATGTGATCCGAATCGATCCCAAAATGCCATACAAAAAACATAGGAAACAGCAGGAAGACCGCTTGCTCAAACGCATGCCTTTGCAGGAACGACGTCGCCAGGAAGAATTTCGACGCCTCATTCTGGGCGACCCGCTTTTTAAGACAGTTTAGTTTTAATTGTGCGACCCAGCTTCGCGGCGAACATAAGACAGGCGACTCCAGCCGTGATCCACGCGGAATTATTAAATACTAAAGCCAACCGGATCGTTTCGACCGTAAGCGAGCAACAAAGACATGGAACAGATGACTAACAGATCACCTAGTATCATAGAGCTAGCCTTATACGGCTATAGCGATCTGTAGTTCAGGAATGATATACTTAAAGCCAGAGCGGAGCAGGTATGACACAAAAAATCATCGCGGTAGTTAACCAGAAAGGCGGAGTCGGCAAAACGACGACGGCTATCAACGTGGCCGCCCAACTGGCCGGCGCCAAAACGCCGGTTTTGTTAGTCGACCTCGATCCGCAGGGCAATGCCACCAGCGGACTGGGCCTGGCCAAACAAAAAGCCGCCGCCACGACTTATGACGTATTGTGCCGGGGGGCAGCGTTAGCCAATGTCGCGCAGGAAACCCATGTCGCACAATTATTCGTTTTGCCGGCTAACGCTAACCTGGCCGGAGCCGAGGTCGAACTGGTCGGACAGGCTCGCCGGGAATTCGCGCTGGCCGAAGCCCTGGCCCATGCCGCGTCTTATAAATATATAATTATTGACTGTCCGCCATCCCTGGGTCTGCTGACCATTAACGGATTGACGGCCGCCAGCAGCGTATTGATTCCGGTGCAAGCCGAATATTACGCGCTGGAGGGGTTGAGCCAATTATTGGACACTATCCAGGCGGTGCGGGGCAGCACTAATCCGCAGCTGGAGCTGCTCGGTATCGCTTTGACCATGTTTGATAAGCGTAATTCTTTGAGCGAGCAGGTTCTGGCCGAAGTCCGAAATTACTTCGGTGAAAGGCTATTTAATAGTATTATTCCGCGCAATGTCCGGCTGGCCGAAGCGCCCAGCTACGGCCGCACGATTTATGAACATGACCGTTGGAGCAAAGGCGCGCGCGCTTACAAGGCGTTGGCCCGTGAGATACGCGATCGGCTGGGTTAGGCCGAAAGTTCGGGGTGGTCCAGTTTCTAGTCAAAAAAGCGCATGAGGCGGTCGAGGTCTTCGTCGGTGGAGAAGCTGATTTCGAGTTTGCCGCCGCGGGCGGTGCGGCGGATGGTGACTGGCGTGCCCAGTTTTTTGCTTAAAGTTTTGGTGGCAGGGGTTTCGGTTTGGGTGCGGGCGTGGGCTTGTTGGACTTGTTTGACGCCGGCCTTGACGCTTAGCACGAAACGTTCGGCCTGGCGGACGCTCCACCCCTGTTCCTGAATAGTTTTTAGCAAGTAGGCCTGGCGCTCGGCGTCGCCCTTGAGAGCCAGGATGGCGCGGGCGTGGCCCTCGCTGATCTTGCCAGCGGCCAAGGCTTCGCGGGCGGCTTCGGGCAGGCGCAGCAGGCGGACGGTGTTATTGACCGTCGAGTTGGCTTTGCCGAGGCGCTTGGCGATGTCGTCGTACGAGAATGAAAACTGTTCGTGGAGGCGTTCGATGCTGAGGGCTTGTTCGAGAGGGCTGAGGTCGACGCGCTGGACGTTTTCGATTAGGGCCAGTTCGAGCTGCTCCAGTTCCTGGCGTTCGCGGATGATGGCCGGGACGGTTGGTAGGCCGGCCAGTTGGCTGGCGCGCCAGCGGCGTTCGCCGGCAATTAGGGTGTACTTACCGTCTTTTACAGGGGTGACTACCAGCGGCTGGATGATGCCGTAGCGTTTGATGGAGCTGGCCAGTTCCTTGAGGGCCGTGTCATCAAAATGTTTGCGCGGCTGGTGGGGGTTGGGCTGGATTTGGCCGACCGGGATTTTCTCGATGCGGTCTTCCGGCGTCAGCAACAGGCTTTTGTCGAAATCGCTGGATATCAGGGCTTCGAAACCGCGTCCCAGGCCCTTTTTTGGTGTTTGGCTCATAGACCAACTATATCATATGTCAGAAGGCTTTGGCCTGGTCGACGGGGAAGACGCGCAGTACCAGTTTGCCGACTATCTGGCTGGCGTTAATCGGCCCGAAAGCGCGTGAATCGAGGGAATCCGGGCGGTTGTCGCCGGAGACGAAGATCTGGTCTTTGCCGAGGGTGATATCGACGTTGCCGGAGGTGACGGGGATGTTTTTGCCGTAGGGCAGGGTTTTGTCGGGCTCGAAACCTTGGGAGTGGGTTTTGTTATAAATAATGTAGACGCCATTATTAAGGACTACGCGGTCGCCGGGCAGGCCGATGACGCGTTTGATCAGTTGTTTGCTGTTCTGGGGGTCGTTGAACTGGCTGAGGCCGGTTTCGTTGAAAACGATAACATCACCCCTGTTAGGAATATAGGCGTGGCCGGTGATATCGGCCCAGGTGCGAGGGACTTTCCAGATAATAAGTTTGTCGGCGCCGTGGAGGGTGTTTTCCATGCTGGGGCCGTCGACCTGGTAGGAACGGAACACGAAAGCGATGATTAACAGGGCCACGACCAGGGCGGTCAATAGGATGCCGATAGTCGACAGCAGTTCGTGCCAGCCGGAGGGCGGGCGCTCGATTTCCGGCAGTTCATCTGGCAGCACCGGAGGTGACGGGGCGGTGGGCGCTGGCGATGGAGGTGTGACTTGGTCGTTCATTACAGCTTATCACTATAGCATAAAAAATATGGCGGCGGGGGTTTACTCATAAGCGCGATGGGTCTATAATGAGAGATGCAAAAGAGATGGACCGGTCAAGATACCGACGGCCTGCAATACAAACACAGCGCCAAACACAAAAAAGCCCCTTTGGAAATCCACAACCTGTGCCGAAGGTAATTTCCGCGCGTCCCATTAATATGGATATGAAGAGACCTTCGGCCGTTGGTTCACGGCCAGCTATGAGCTTGCCGTCGATGGCCGTCGCGGCATCGGTTACCAGGCCGGCTCCTACCCCTGTCGTGGAGGCGACAACCGCCGTTCAAGCTCCCGCGTCCCAGGCTGGCAGATTGCCGCTGGATATGGATTTGCCAGGTGGTTCGAGCGAGGCTCACTACGAATTGATAAGACGGCGGGCTAAGTGGCGCGGCTTGCGCCGTAACCTGGCCCGCGGTACGGCTGTTGCCCTAGTGCTATTGATTACCATGGGTGGGCTGTTATTCTCCCAGAGTTATTTGAAGTTGCATAAAGTTTTTAAGGGTGGAACGGCTACGGCCGCGGCTCTGAAATCTAATGTTAATCCGGATCTGCTCAAAGGCGAGGGCAGTGGACGCGTTAATATTTTGCTGATGGGGCGGGGCGGCGGTAACCATGACGGGCCGGACCTGACCGACACGATGATGCTGGCTAGCGTTGACCCGGTAAATCACACCGCGACCTTGCTTAGCTTGCCGCGCGACCTCTGGGTAAACGTTCCCAACCAAGGGGTTATGAAACTTAACGCGGCCTGGGAAACCGGTGAATTCAAATATCTTGGCAAGGTATCACCGGGCAGTACTGATCCCAAGGCGATTAGCGCCGGTTTTAATCTGGTAGACCAGACTGTCGGCGGCGTACTCGGGATTAATATTGATTACAACGTGCTGGTTGACTTCCAGGCTTTCCAGCAGGCTGTTGACACTGTTGGCGGCGTAACCGTTAACGTGCCATCCGACCTGGTAGACCCGACAATGGCCTGGGAAAACAACGGTAACGCCACGCTTGCCCAAGCCGGTACCCAGAACTTTGATGGCAAACAGGCGCTGATCTACGTGCGGTCACGCGAAACCAGCAGTGACTTCGCCCGAGCCCAGCGGCAGAGAGCGGTCTTACTGGCCCTGAAGAGTAAGGTCGAGACCCTGGGTACCCTGAGTAATCCGTTTAAGATATCAGGACTGTTTAGCGACCTGGGCAATAATGTCCAAACCGACCTGTCACTTGGCAACGCGGACCGTCTTTATAACATCCTCAAAGACATCGACGGCGCCAACATCGGTTCTATAGATCTCGATGGCGGCTCTGTTGCCGGGGCTACCCAATACGTAACGGGCGGTAACATTAACGGCCAAGCTATCGTTTTGCCGAAGGCCGGGCTTTTCCAGTACGGTGACATCCAGCAATTCGTCCGCGGCCAGCTTAAGGACCCCTATATAATGAAAGAAAACGCCAGGATTTCCGTCTTAAACGGCACCACCTTAGCCGGTCTGGCGACTACCCAGGCCAACATACTGAAAGGCTATGGTTATAACGTGGTCCAAGCTGCCAACACGCCTGACAGCGGCTGGACGACTACGACCTTGCTTGACCTCAGTCACGGCAAGGATAAATATACCGCCCACTACCTGGAACAGCGCTTCAACGTAAAAGCTGTCACCAGCCTGTCCAACACTAACATACCAACAAATGGCGCCGACTTTGTTATCATAATAGGCAGTGATGAGGCCAACCCTACGACTGCGCAACCTTAAGCCGACCAGCGGTATAGCTCACTTTTTGCATCTTGGATTGGTGCTGGTGCTGCCGTTGCTGGTATTCGTGCTGGTGAGTTTGAACTTCGTTCAGCTTGCTCTCAGCATAATCGTATTAAGTAAATGGCGTATGTTTGCCGTAAGACCACGATTCTGGGCAGCTAACGTCCGGGCTAACTCTATCGACCTGATGGTTGGATTATCGATTGTCTTATTCATGACGCATAGCGGCAGCTTGCCGCTGCAGGCGGTCTGGGCCGTGCTGTACGGTGTTTGGCTAGTGTTTATCAAGCCGGGTTCAGGAGTGCCTATGATCACCACCCAGGCCTTCATCGGCCAGTTCATGGCTTTGTCGGCATTGTACCTGGCGTGGGCCAGTGGCCCGGTTGGCGGATTGACGCTGTTGAGCGGTATGTTTTGTTTCCTGGCGGCGCGGCACTTCCTAGATGCTTTTGACGAACCTTATGCCAAAATGCTGGCTTACGTCTGGGGTTACTTCGGCGCGGCACTGACCTGGCTACTGAGCCACTGGCTATTGTTTTACCGCGGCGTGGCGCAACCGACGCTATTGCTCAGCACGGTCGGCTACGGCATAGCCATACTTTATTATTTGGATCACAACGATCGTCTCGGCAAAGGTGTCAGGCGCCAGTTTATCTTCATTATGCTGGCGATCATATTGGTCGTCCTGGCCTTTTCCGATTGGGGTGACAAAGTTGTTTAGACAGGTGTAAAGGGAGGGAAGTAAACGTGATACAAGACGAAAACCAGGATAAAACTAAAGAACTTGGGGCTTACGGCGTAGCCAGCGCCAAGAAGGAGGCTGGTCGCACGGTCAGCTTCACAGTGCCGGCCATGCCTAAGCCGAGGCTGCGCCTCGGGGCCGGCGCTCCGAAAACCCCGCGCGGCCGGGTCGGCGCGGTACTCCTGCTTTTCGTACTGGCCAGCCTGTTGAGCGGTTTCGGCGGTGCATGGTTGGAAATACGCAATAGCCACGATAGCCTGGTAGTCGGCGGCACTCTAAGCAACCAGAAAAAAATCGTCACCACCCAGAGCCAACTGATCAGCCAGATCGCCAAAACCGTCGGGCCGAGCGTGGTTAGTGTCAACGTTAATATTTCAAACGGTTCGAGCTCCCAGAACGGTTTCGGCTTGTTCGGCTTCGCGCAGCCGGAGAACGAACAGGCGGCCGGCACCGGCATTATAATTTCTTCCGCCGGCTTGATCGTTACCAACCGCCATGTCGTGCCAGCCGGTACTACCAGCGTCAGTGTGACTCTTAGTGACGGCACTGAACTAAAAAATGTTTCAGTCATCGGCCGCACCAGTGACAGCGACAGCCTGGATATCGCTTTCCTTAAGATTAACGATGCCAAAGGGCACAAACTGGTGCCGGCCGCCATTGGTGATTCGTCAACCGTCCAGGTCGGTGACGACGTGGTGGCTATCGGTAACGCCTTGGGCCAGTTCCAGAATACCGTCACCAGTGGGATTATTTCCGGCTATGGCCGTAGCGTCCAGGCCAGCGACAGCTCAGGCAGTACTTCGTCAGCTGAAAATCTTGATGACCTGTTCCAGACCGATGCCGCCATCAACGAGGGTAACTCCGGCGGACCGTTAGTAAATCTCAACGGGCAAGTGATCGGTATCAATACGGCCACTGCCGGCAACGCCCAGAATATCGGCTTCGCCATACCGATTAACGATGTTCGCGGCTTGATTGGCCAGGTCCTCAAAACCGGTAAATTCGCCAGGCCCTACCTAGGTGTACAGTACATACCGCTGACGGCCGACGTTGCCAATGAATATAAATTAAGCGTCCAAAACGGCGCCTTCATCGCGCCCAGCGCCGACCCGACCTCGCCGTCGATAATCTCTGGCAGCCCGGCTGCCTCGGCCGGCCTGCAAACCAATGATGTCATTACCGCCGTTAACGGCACTAACATCGACCAGACGCACTCCCTGACAAGCCTACTCGACCAGCACCAGCCGGGCGACAAGATCACGTTGAGCGTCCTGCGCGGCAGCAAGAGTCTCAGCCTCGACGTTACGCTGGGCAGCGTGCCCAGCAGTTAAACTAGCTCCTAGCTATAGTTCATCTTTGTGTTCATTGGGCCCAAGCGGCCGGCAGGTGAGTTCATAAATTTGCGCTTCGTGTTTGGATTTTACTCAGAAGCGTAATACCTAGTTCCAATAGCATGCCTATCCGGAACATAAAATTCAGCAAATACTAGCAATTCAGGGTATCTAAGGCAAACTTCGTCCTAGCCAAAAACGAGCATTACATTGATTTTAAGGCCGCCGAACCCGGTTTTTGTATGCATTCAAAAACCTGTATGAAGTCATTATTAGAGTGTAATTTGTAGCTGGCGTGACGGGCTATTTGTTCTAAGGCTCGGTGCTGGGGCGGTAAAGCCTCAGTTAAAATATACAACGGTTGCCGAGGCCGCTTGGATACCTGGTTGAAGAGCCTACGGTATAAGTCCAGGCCGTCTGGACCGCCGAAAATCGCGATTTCCGGCTCGTACGCTGCCGATAGGTTAATCTTATAGTCATCTGGTACGTAGGGCAGGTTGCACAACAGGATGTCGTAATTAACGCTGGAGCCGGAAAGGAGATCACTTTTAATAACTTTTGCACTTATTGTAAATTTATCTACATTAATTTTGGCTACTTCGAGAGCCTTCGGGTCTATGTCCAGTAGGTTGACAGTGGCTTTTGGAAGCTCCAAAACCGCGGTGATACCTAGGGCACCGCTGCCAGTACCAACGTCGGCGATGGTTATCGGCTTGGTAGTTTTGCTGGCGATCGAGCCCAAAGTAGGCAAGGTCTTAAGTAGTTCGATCATAGTCTCAGATTCGGGCCGCGGCTCTAAGACGGCTGGTGTGAGTATAAATTCCCGGCCGTAGAATTCGGTCTTGCCGCGGATGTAGGCAAGGGGCTCATGTCGTGCCCGGCGCTTGAGCAATTTTTGGATTTCCTTTTGCTGGCTGGATAAAAATTCGTGCTCCGGGTGCGCCAGCAGCCATGACCTGTCTTTGCCAGTGATATCTTCAAGCAACACCAATACGTCAAGCCGCGCCGTGCCCACGCCCGCGTCGTTTAGAAAAACCGTGGCTTTGGCCAGGTAATCTCCATATGTCATAAGTTCAGTATAAACCACCGCCTCGGCCGTAATTGACAAAATAAGGATAAATTATTATATTATTCAATAAGCGCTTTAAATAAAAATATGGAATTCACGAATGACCAACCCTAACGAAGACGGCAGCAAATCAACCGCTATGAGAAAGCTGGGCGAAGCTGATAGAAGCGACGAATTTAAGGCAGAGCGTGACAGGATCATCGATGAAACCGGTAAATTCGCGCGCGCCCTGGAAGATGCGCAAGGTTCAGGGAGGCCGCTCAAGAATGGCTTGACCATACAGCCTGGCACCAGCAGGGTCAGCACGGAACTGGCTGACAACGGCCGTACCAAACAGATAATGACCAACACCTATTATGGGGCGTTTTTGCGCCGCGAGAAGGGCGGAATATCTTTTGAGATGGCCGATCGTACTGAGAAAGGTAGCAGGTTCATGTCGGTGGCTTTTGACGAATTGGAGACGAGTATGGGTGAATTCAGGGAGAGTGGTATACCGGCGACCGTGGCCGGTGTTTACGAAGAAATCGAGCAGGCTGACGGTACCAGGAGTTACTTCGGCGCGGACGTCTTATCTGATGGCGATGTTCGGTTGCGGCACTTTGACGTCCAAACCGGCGGTCATGCCTCGAGGCAGGCCAGGGGCGCTCAAGACCTGGAAGGTATACCGGAGCTAATCGCCGGACTGCGCGAAGATCTGATAGCAGGTTAGCTCGACTTAATCTTGGGTAAGCAGTTCGTGTTCGGCGGCTTGGAGTTGGGTGATGAGGTCGTCGATGTCGCCGTCAAGGGCGGCTGGGATGTTTGACCTGGAGTAGCCGATGCGGTGGTCGGTGATGCGGTCCTGGGGGAAATTGTAGGTACGGATTTTTTCGCTGCGGTCGCCGGAGCCGATTAGCTTCTTGCGGGCGTCGGAGAGAGCTGAGGCTTCTTCGTCGATTTTCATTTGGAGGAGGCGGGAACGCAGGACGCTCATGGCTTTGGCTTTGTTTTTGATCTGGGATTTTTCGTCCTGGTTGGTGATGACCAGGCCGGTGGGCAGGTGGGTGATGCGCACCGCCGAGTCGGTGGTGTTGACTGATTGGCCGCCGTGGCCGCCGCTGCGGAAAACGTCAACGCGTAGGTCGGACGGGTCTATTTCGATATCGGTTTCTTCGGCTTCGGGCAGGACGGCGACTGTGGCAGTCGAGGTGTGAACGCGGCCCTGGCTCTCCGTAACGGGGACACGCTGAACACGGTGGACGCCGGCTTCGAACTTGAGGTTCTTGTAGGCTTCGGGGCCGTGGACGGCGAAAGTTATTTCTTTGAAGCCGCCGACTTCGTTGGGCGATTCGCTGATCAGCTCTATCTTATAACTATGGTTTTCGGCCCAGCGGTTGTACATGCGGTATAGCTCGCCCGCGAACAGGCTGGATTCATCGCCGCCGGCCGCGGCTCGGATTTCGATAATCACGTCGCGGTCGTTGTTGAGGTCTTGTGGGGTTAGGGCTTCTAGCAGTTTTTCTTCGTTGGCGGTGATCTTGGCCTCGAGTTCTTCCAGTTCGGTCACGGCCATTTGGGCGAGTTCCGGGTCGGGGCCGCGTTTAAGCTCCTCAGATGATCTCCTATCTGTTAGAAGTTTTGTTTTTTCATTAAATAGGGCAACTAGGTCCTCCAGCTCACTGCGGCGTTTGGCCAGTTTGGGGTAATTTTTGTCAGCATAAATAGTCGGATCCTGGAGTTGGGTTTCGAGGTCCTTGAGTTCGGTTCGTAGCTGTTCTTCTTTGTTGTCCATGGCGAATACCTGAGTTTAAGTATATATG
>DASRLG010000022.1:0-12751 GCA_035648575.1 Candidatus Dormiibacterota bacterium | reverse complement strand
ACATAATATAGTATCGTCCCGGAGCTGTCAAAAGTCAATGCTGGTCATGCACCACGGCATGGCCCTTACCCCTGGCGATAAGGTAACGATTAACCGGTACGGCGCAGACAAAAGCTACGATCAGCGACGCCGCAAGACTGGACCAGAACAGTGCCGTGGTCGGGCCGGCGGCCAGGGCGCCCGGTATAAGCAAGATGATCAGCGTGTCTACTATTTCCATGGTTATAATGGACAGGCTATCGGCGGCCAATGCCAAACGGACCGCTCTTCCAAGATCAACCTTGTGCCGGCGCAACGTCCGGACGGTTAACGAGTAGCCGAAAAGGAAAGCCAGTGGTATGGTCAGCGCTTCGGTGGCCCAGTTGCTCCAGTTTAAGCCCGAGCCGATGACGGTACCGGTTATTTCGCCGATGGCGCAGCCGCTCAGGCAATGCAGGGTCGCCTTGACGGCTAGTTGAATCGGGGACTGATCTTCCATATTCATAATTATAAGTTGATATACTTAGTATTAACTAATTCACGAGCGGAGCTTTAATGAAGCGTTTTGTTAGATTATTGATTGATTACAGGTTATTCAGCCTAGCGTTCGTAACGATTATTGCTGGGATTATATTGGAGTTGAGCGGCCAACGCACAGCCGTTCATTGGCTGTTAGGCAGCGTGGCGATTATTGAGGTTTTGCCGTTGGGCTGGGATATGTGGCAGGACGTGCGTTCCGGCCGTTATGGCATTGACATGCTGGCAGCCACGGCTATCATTACATCTGTTATTCTGGGTCAATACTGGGCCGCCATGGTCGTGGTGCTGATGTTGACTGGCGGCGAAGGCCTTGAAGATTTCGCCGAACATCGGGCCAGGACGGAACTCGATTCACTGCTCAAACATGCCCCTGAGACAGCCCATGTCATCCGCAAAGGCAAAACCCTGAGCGTAGCGGTCAGTCAATTACATGTCGGGGACAAACTGCTGATCAAGGCCGGCGAGCTGGTACCAACTGACGCCGTCATCATAGAAGGCACGGCCAGCTTTGATGAGGCTTCCCTAACCGGCGAAAGCCTGCCGCAAACCAAACAAGTCGGCAGCCAGCTATTGAGCGGCTCGATCAATCTTGACGGCGCGGTGACGGCCAAGGCAACAGCCAGCGCCGAAGACAGCCAGTACCAACAGATAGTAAAGCTGGTGCGCAACGCGGCCGCCAGCCAGGCACCGTTCGTCCGGTTGGCCGACCGCTACAGCCTGCCCTTCACCGTCCTGGCTTACGCTATCGCCAGCGCCGTCTGGGTTTTAAGCGGCCAAGCCGTCCGTTTCCTGGAAGTCATTATCGTCGCCACGCCCTGCCCGCTGCTGCTGGCGGCGCCTATCGCTTTGATTAGCGGCATGGCCCGCGCCAGCCGCTACGGTATCATCGTCAAGACCGGCTCGGCCCTGGAGCGTCTGGCCGAGGCCAAAACCATTGCTTTCGACAAGACGGGTACGCTAACCGGCGGCGTACTGCAGGTCGCCGAAGTGACAGCTTTCGGTTCTTACACGAAAGACGAAGTACTGGCTTTAGCCGCCAGCCTGGAGCAGAACTCCAACCACATATTGGCCCGCGCCATCGTCGCCGACGCCCAGGCCAAGAAGCTGAAGCTCGCCAAGGCCAAGCATGTCCAGGAAATCGCCGGCCGCGGCCTTCAGGCTACCGTCAAAGGCCAGATAGTGCTGGCCGGCCGCTTCAGCCTGCTCGAAGAGCATGGCGTACAGTTACCCAAAAGGTTCAAGCCTGGCAGCATCAAGCAAACTGCCGCTTACCTGGCAGTAGACAATGTTCTGGTCGGCATAATTACGCTGCGCGACGAGTTGCGGCCGGAAAGCAAGGCCACGATCGAAGCCCTGAGAATACTGGGCCTAAAAGATATTATTATGGTCACCGGTGACAACCAGGCCACCGCCCAGTTGATCGCCAAGCAGTTGGGGATCACGCATATCCACGCCGAAACCCTGCCGGCTAACAAGCTTCATGTCCTGGAAAAAGTCAAAGACCGGCCGCTGGTCTTCGTCGGTGACGGCGTTAATGACGCGCCAGTGCTGACAGCCGCCGATGTCGGCATCGCTCTGGGCGCCCGTGGCTCGACGGCCGCCAGCGAGTCGGCCGACATGGTAATCATGCTTGATGACGTCAGCCGCGTCGCTACGGCGTTCATAATCGCCAGGCGGACGTTCCAGATCGCCCGGCAGAGTATTCTGGTCGGGATCGGCCTGAGCGTGCTGTTGATGCTGGTCTTCGCCACCGGCAAGTTTCCGCCGCTCGCCGGTGCTATCATTCAGGAAGTCGTCGACGTGGTCGTAATCTTCAACGCCCTGCGCGCCCACTTGATTACTGTCAACGATTAACCAGCAGCAAAGCCACGAGCATCGGTACCAGCAAGTTATCGAGACCCATGATCGCCACGTTTTCAAGAATCGTAGCCAGCGCGCTGACTAACGCGACGTAACCGAGGCCCAGGGCCACGCCGCTCCAATGTTCATAAGCCAACAGGATAGCCACTGACACGACGAAGAAGCTTACAGTGCCCGTAACGCTCTTAGCGTGGCCAAAAACCAGATACTTAAGCCGGTTGCCATAGTGGACGCCTATTATCGCCGCCAGACCATCTGCCAGTGCCATTTGTAAAAGCGCGGCGGCGTAAATCCACTTATCATGCGTAACCACGGCGACCAGCCCGACCGACACCGCGAAAAATAACTCACCCCACGTCGGCCGCTGCACGCTATGAATAGCCTGGAAGACACGCAGGTATTTCGACGCCGTCACCACCGCAAAGAAAGCTATGCTCAAGCCTTCTATCTGGTGCCAGGACAGGAAGAACGGCCAGGCCGCCACGAAACTGCCAACCGTAATGTGCACGAATTTACGGCTGAACTCGCTATGAACGACCCGTGCCCGCCACCATAGTTCATTGCAAACAAGTATGACGAAAACCGCCAGCATGGTCAGGATTAGAAACAGCATCCTTCGATTGTACAGCAAAAACTGGTCGGGGTGGCGGGATTTGAACCCACGACCTCCGCGTCCCGAACGCGGCGCGCTACCAAGCTGCGCTACACCCCGTAATTACAGAGGTTGATTATAGAGAAAACCGGCTGACATTACCAGCCGGGCTGTTTAGATATCAGGATTGGGCTAGGCGCCCTGTTTTCATATATCTCGTGGTCGGGGTGAGAGGACTCGAACCTCCGACCTCCGCGTCCCAAACGCGGCGCGCTAGCCAACTGCGCCACACCCCGACGGTGTAACAGAGGTTGATTATAGCGTAAAGCCGGCTTGATTACCACGCTATGGATTTTTAATGTTATGCGATTGTTCGCTGAATCTGTTCGATGGAGTTTGCTAAACCGTCGTCATTGGACTCGACCAGGACGGCGTTGAATTGTCTGGGGCCTTCGGTTTCGAGAACGTTGCGGCTTGGCCGTTCGTCATGCCAACGCGGGATGACGCTGGAAAATTTAACGCCGAGGGAAGCATCGAGGGCGCCGCACATGCCGACGTCGGTGATGTGGGCCGTGCCGCCGGGTAGGACACGCGCGTCGGCGGTCGGCACATGCCAATGGTCGCCGACGACAGCCGTGACGCGGCCGTCGAGATAGTGGCCGATAACGACTTTTTCGCTGGAATAATCGCCGTGGAAATTCACGACCGTAGCGACTTTGTGGGTAGTTTTTTGAGCTTGCAATATCCTGTCAATGACTAAAAGTGGGTTATTTACGGGCTTGTCGGCGTCTTTGCCCACGATCTGCCCTAGCAGACTTATGACTAATACGTCGTTAATATATTTCCAGCCCAGGCCCGGCGTGCCTTCGGGATAATTAGCCGGCCGGATGATGGGTTGAGCCGGGTCGCTCATGGCCGGGATGATGTCCCTGTCGTGCAAACTCCAGTTGCCGCCGGTGCAGAAATCCACGCCGGCTTTTTGTAGCCGTTTGAAATCCGCCGGGTTGATCCCCTTACCATCGCTGACGTTTTCGGACTGGGCGATGACCAGGTCGATTTTTTTCTCAACGCGCAATTGGGGCAAGATTTGCTCGATCGTTATCAGGCCGGTCTCGCCCATGATGTCACCGACGTATAAGATGATCATCGCAGCAGCTCTACCAGTCGCGGGAATTCGGTGAAGCCGGCTTCGGAATTCAGGTGGCCACCGTTCGGCACTATGACCGGCTGCACCCCCAGCGAGTCAGCCAGGTACTTGAGCGCGGCTTGCGGCACGCGCGGATCATTGTCGCCGTAGATAACAGCCGCCCAGCGCAGTTTATCTTTCACGCTTTCGAAGTCGATAATCCTCTCGCTCAGGAAATAGCCGATTTCCTCGGACCCATAATCTTTAGCGAAGCCGGCAACCGACAGCAGCCTGTTGACTTGGCTGTCAGCCTGTTCGATGAAGTCGAGAGCCGTAACGACTCCGAGCGAGTGGCCGACTATGGTCAGTTGGCCTAGGTTAACCCCAGCAAGGGTCTGGCGGGTTGCTTCCAACCAGACTTTGCGGTCGGGATGGTCCGGCTCGGGCATGTCAGGCATCAAGACTTTGTGGCCTTGCGCCTCCAGCTGATTACTTAGCCATTGTTGCCAATGAATACCGGCGTGGCCGCCGAATCCATGGATTATCAAAACCGTTTTCATACTGAACTAATTGTACTACTTGGCGAATTCGACGGCGCGGGTTTCGCGGATCACGTTGACCTTGATAGTACCTGGGTACTGCATGGTCGACTCGATCTTGGTAGCGATGTCACGGGCCAGCTTGATGGCGCTGAGGTCATCAACCGATTGCGGCCTGACAAAAACCCGGACTTCGCGGCCGGCGCTGATAGCGTAGGATTTCTCGATGCCGGGGAAGCCGTTGGCGACATTCTCCAGGTCGCGCATCCTGTCACCAAAGTTCTCGGCACTGATGTTGCGGGCGCCCGGCCGGGCGGCGCTGACTGCGTCGACGGTGCGGATGATGAGCGCTTCGACGGTCGTGGCTTCGACGTCGTCGTGGTGCTGTTCGGCAGCCAGGGCGACTTCTTCGGGCGCGCCGTACTTGCGTAGGATTTCGCCGGAAATGTGGTGGTGCTTGCCTTCCATCTTATGGGTCAAGGCTTTGCCGAGGTCATGGACCAATGCGGCGTACTTGGCAGTCTTGACGTCGGCACCAACTTCTTCGGCGATGACGGCTGCCATGTGGGCCATTTCGGTGGAGTGCTTGAGGACGTTCTGGCCGTAGCTGGTACGGTACTTGAGTTCGCCGAGCAGTTGCAGGATTTCCTTAGGGATGCCTACGATGCCGACTTCGCGGGCGGCGTCTTCACCGGCGCGCATGACGTCTTTTTCGACGTTCTTCTGGGCTTTGGCGACTACTTCCTCGATACGGCCGGGGTGGATGCGGCCGTCTTTCATCAGCATTTCCATAGTCTGGCGGGCGACTTCGCGGCGAACCGGGTCGAAGCTGCTTAATACGACGTAGCCCGGCGTGTCGTCGACCATAATGTCGACGCCCGTGGCGCGCTGCAAGGCCTGGATGTTGCGGCCTTCTTTGCCGATTATGCGGCCTTTCATCTCTTCGTCTTCCAGTTTGACGCTGGTGATAGTCCGTTCCGCCGTGACCTCGCTGGCCATGCGTTCCATGGCAGTAGTGATTATCAGGGCGGCCTTCTCTTCGGCGTTATCACGGGCTTCGTTCTGAAGCTTATTAATCAGACCAAGCAAGTCGTTCTTGATGTCGCGTTCGGTCATTTGCATCAGCTTGTCGGCGGCATCGGCCTTGCTGAGTTTAGCGATTTTCTCCAGCTTATCCTGCTGCTTGGAGCGAATGTCGCGGATCTCGTTCTTGAGCTGCTCGACCTCGTCTTCGTTTTTGCGCAGGTTTTCGCTGCGCTTGTCGAGTTCATCAAGTTTCTTATCGAGGTTTTCCTCGCGGGTGACCAGGCGGCCCTCCAGGTCTTTCAGTTCTCGCCGGCGGGAATGTTCTTCCTTGCGGGTTTCTTCGATTTCTTTTTTGGCCTCTTCCTTGGCTTGGTCTATGAGCTTGGCGGCTTCACGCTTGGCCTTTTCCATGTCTTTTTTGGTACGCTCCTCGGCGGAGCCCATGCGTTGTTTGTTGACGGCCGCGTTGGCGCCAAAGCCAGCAAACAGCCCTACTATAGCGAGCACTACTGCTAACATACTGTGTCCTTTCTATCTGCAGAAAAGTCTATGATCAGACGATCGCTATCACCTCTCTAGTCTGAAAAACTGATCTGAAAGTCGAATAATTTAGGTTTAGGTTGTGAGGATATGCTCCGCTCTCAAACGTGGCAATTCCTGCATTAAATATACGACAGAAGACCCGGCCTGGTCAAACTTGCTCGGCAAATACTATGACGCGTTGGTTGAATTCACTGGTGCCCTTCTGGACCTGGCCGGTACAGGTAATGAGGTTCAGGCCAGCTTTGCCCGCGGTAATCGGCGTCATGGCCGCTTGCATGTCGACGTTGTCGGCACTATAGACCTGGGTTTTTACAACCTGGTAATTAAGGATGGCGCCATCGCCGCGGACGATTTGAATAGTATCGCCGGCCACCAGCGTCTTAATGCCATAAAAGACACCGTGAGATGTCCAGCTGGAAACATGGCCGTCTATCAGGGCGGCGCCGGGCTGGCCGGGCTTGGCGCTACCGGTGTACCAGGCAGTGTCGTAGACGTTATTAGGCGTACCGAGCGCCCCGGTTTTGGTAACGCCTACCTGCAGCACCCGGGAATAAACCCCAAGCTTTGGAATCTTCAGATAACGCGGTAGGTCGGGAGCCACCACGTATTGGCTTAAGGAAGAGCCGGCCGGTTTCGTCGTGCTGGGAGCGGTAGCGCCACTGGAGGCCTGGCCGGTAGTCGTTGCCGGTTTTGGCTTTTGGCTCAGCACCGAGATCTGGGCGGCGGCGGCATGGTTAGCCTGCAAGCCCTGGATGCCGACAGTCAGCCCTAGTACAAAGACGAAGCAAGCCATACCTACTAAAGCCATTTGAAGTCTGGAATAACCCTTGAGTTGTCGGAGTAAGCCGGTGGCGCCTGCGGTCGGGGCTTGGACCAATTGGCGTCTCAAAACATGCGACCGCTGTTGCTTAGGAGCGGCCGGCCTAGTGAACTGCTGCAGTTCGGTGGCCGTAGGGACGGTCTTTTCTTGTGCGGGTGGATCTTGTCGCAGGCTAGATTCTACGAAATGCCTAAATTGTGACCTGTCGTCTATAGTCTTCCTGGTTTTTGGCTCAGGGCGGGTTGCGCTTGGACGTGGGGCCGCAATTACATCGTTGACATAACGGGCTGAGGGGCGGGCTTGCTTATAGATGATAGCAGGTCGGGTCTGGACCCGTGGAACGGGGTGGCGCAATCGACCGTGGAAAGCCGGGTTATCTAGACCGATATGAGCCCGATCAGGCATGCAGCTTCTCCTCTTTGTTTTTTGGTACTAGCTTAATACTTGACGGTCTTCAGGCGATGAGCTACTACCAGGATTGTGAAAGCAGCCACCGTCGAAATAGCTAGTGTTTCCAAAGGATGTGTCGTAAGAAGCGCTAGACCAGTATCCGGTGTTTTAGGTGCTCCTGCAGTAGCACCTACAGCGCCGCTACCAACGGGTGTAGTTGAGCCTGCCACATATGTGCCGTTGACTGATTTTGAGGTATTTGATGATGAATCAATAATTAGACCTCCTAACATGCTTTCAATGGTGAAATTTCCAGATAGTGAAGATGAAGAGGATAGTACTATGTTATCCGTACTACTTGCGCTGGCAACTTCAGTGTTATTGGCTAAGGTTATAGCTCCTGCAAAAGTAAGATTACTGTTACCGCTACCCGTATCAACGTCATTAAAGAGAGCTCCGCATGCTACTGAGTTAACAGTGCAACTACTACTGCCATCTCCAGCTATATTGAACGGTTCAGCAATCGTTCCTGCTGAAGCAGAGGAATCGTCAAAAGATAGAGTTGCTCCACTTGCCACTGTCACTAAGCTTGCTCCGCTTAACATATCCGGATAGGGAGAACTACTTGAAGAAAGCGACAGTTGTCCACTGTTAACATTCACTGGACCAGTATAGCTTGGGCTAGCAGCGACCAAGTTGAATGTTCCTGAACCCATATTAAAATTAAGTACACCTCCCCCCGAGAATTGAAGAGCACTGCTTATGGTGCCGCCTCCGCTAAAAGTGGCTGTTTGGAAGTTAGTTGAAAATGTGTCACTACCACCGGGCGTTAGGGTAAGGTGATTGGCCACAGAAAAGGCTACATTAGACGCAACTAATTGAATCGGTGCATCGATGATAGCGCCGCCAATGTACTGGGAGGTCGTATCAGTAATGCCACCTGTTAGTAATAGTGTTCCTCCTGAAGTAATGTCAAGGGTATAACCGGTACCGCCAGAGCCCTGGAAGGTGATGGTAGCAAAGGTTGGGCTGGGGCTGGTGGTCAAGTCATCATTTAAAACTGCTCCGGAGCCTGGTATGGAGGTGTTATCGAATATGAGGTTATCTCCATCACCCGGTGTGGTACCGCCACAGTTGGTCCAGTTGGCAGCAGTACTAAAGTTAGCTGAACTACTGCCATTCCATAGACAGTTATTACCGGATGCGAAAGCGACAGATGAGTTTATTGCTAATGGTAGGCCCAATCCCAATGCGGCAACGAGACAAGCCTGTAAAAATCTCTTTATTTTCATTTTATTCCACTCTATTTTTGTTGTTAATATTAGCTTTCTACTTTTATGATACCCAATTACTTGGGCTTGTCAACAAGCTAAACCCTCAGTTACGCATGGAAAACACGAACTAATTCGGTAATGTAATGTGCGGCGGAGAGCCGTACTCGGGCAAAGCGATTTGCTGGTTTTTGCCTTGACTAATCGCTTGGCTGCCTTTTTGCAGCCAATCATCGCCGGTTTCGGCTATGATCGGAACATTGAGACTGTAGGCTAGGGCGTTCGCGACACTTATGCCGATGCGTAGACCAGTAAAACTGCCGGGACCTTTGTAAATCACGACCCCGGACAGTTCATCCAAACTGCGGTTCTGGGATTCCAGCAGCTCCCTGATTTTCAGGTGGATTGTTTCAGCCAGTTGGCGGTGGGCTTGCCAGGTGGAGTAAGCTAGTTTGTCACTGCCCTCAAACAAGCCAATTTCGGCTTCTGGCTTATCGGTTCTAAGAGTCAGTATTAGCATGTCTAAACCTGGCTGGGAATTAGGTAGTCTAAGCTCGGCGGATATGAAAAATCGAAAAGGCGATGGCTATCGGATACGGATGTGATCTTGACGGTCAAGCGCTTGGCGGGCAGGACGTCCTCGACTATATCCGCCCACTCGATGACTACGGCCGCTTTTGGATCTGTTAAAACTTCCGCTAGTTCATCGCGCATGATGCCGGGATCCGTCAAACGGTAAAAATCGAAGTGATGCAGGGTCAACTCGCCAGCCCTATACTGGTTGGCGAGCGTGAAGCTGGGGCTGTGAACCACGTCCTGGCTGCCCATGCCATTAGCCAGTCCGCGCACGAAAGCCGTTTTGCCGCCGCCAAGGTCGCTTACCAGTTCGATAACCTCGCCGCCGCGCATCTTATGTCCGATCTTCCCGGCCAGATCCAAGGTAGCTTCTAAGCTGGTGGATTCTGTTCGCCAAGTCCGCGCGGTACTCATATGCCCCGTATAGTAGCGCGGCGGCGGCAACCAGGGCAAGCGTCCAGGTATGGATCAGTGTCGTAACCGGCTGGTCGTTATTGGATTGGCCGGCCGCCAAGGAGGCAGTTTTGGCTTTTTTGGATTTGGCAGCGATTGATTTAGTAGCCTGGCCTTTTGACGCGGTTTTAGCGGTTGTCTTTTTGCCGGTCGGTGGCTGGTTAATGATATTGGCCGCATTAGGTGTCAGCTTAGTCGTCCAGTACCACTTACCATTGGCCAATGACCAGGAAAGGCCGTCTTTGGCCGTATCATAAACGCCGGATGTCGAGATTGAGTTGCCGAAAGGGTCCAACAGTTTAGCCTGCCCGCCGCTGTTGCTAAGGCTGAGGCCGGTTACCGCCGAATAAAAAGCCGTGAAACTATGGGCTGGCAAACTAGCGCCTGGCGGAAACTTGTAACTGTGTAACGTCGTTGTGCCGACTTGCAGGCTGAAGCCGCCCAGGTCGAAGTCGACGTTATTAGGGTTGTACAGCTCGATAAATTCATCCGTGCCATCATTGCCGGTACCGTCAGGATTGGGCAACAGCTCGGTGACCGTCGGTGCCATCAGGCCGATGTCAGCAGTCGGCAGGCTAGCCGCGGCGGCAGCTGCCGTCACGCCATTATCATCCCCTGCCGATAAGATCGTAACTGGCGGTTCGGCGGCGGGCAGAAGTTGGGACAAACCAGTTGGGACAGTGCTTGAAGTATCAGTTCCCCTCACTAAATTGCAAGGATTGGCGGCGTCGGGCTGAACCGCCTGCCAGCTGCCTGCACCGGCAATGTTAACAGCCGGATTGTTATGAGAATCGGTTGGTTGGCGCTGCAAAAAGGCAGCTGTATTAGACGGCAAAGTCTGGGCACCGCCAGCTGCCGTTTTGGACCAGCCGACATAGTCTTGCAACACAGGCGTTACCGAACCGCCAGGACTGGATTGGCTAAAAGCCAGAACTTCGACCAACCCAGCCGTACTAGACAATCCCAGCGACACCGAATCAACCGTCAACTGATAGCAAAGCAAGAGCGAACTGTCATTGATCATAAAGTAACCATGCGGCGGTACGATGCCGGACAAACTGATCAGCCTGCTGCTGGTAGCTTTGCCTAGGTCGTAATTATTGAAATATTCCAGTTGGTATTTACTCATATCAAGAGCTGCATCGGTGGAGTTGTAGAGCGTGACGAACTGACCGTTACTACTGGTGATTTTGAGCTGGCTAACTACGAGGGAAGGAGCACTAGCCGCATCCGCTTTAACCGGCGACGGCAACCCGACCGCGAGCGAACCCGCTACTACGATTGCCGCGCCGGTTGATTGGAATATTTCTTTTATCCGCCGCATAGTAGACAGGATTGTATTGGCGGCTTCGAGTTGTCGCAAGCAGTAGCGTTTTGCAAGTGTCGAAAACATTAAATTTTTTAATTTTACCCCGACAGAGTCAGACCGGCTGGTGAGCCGACAGGCCTACGCGCTATACTGGAAGCATGCTTCAATTGAGTGCGAGTTTACTTAATAAGTCTGTCCTGTCGTTGCGTACCAGCGGGCCCGTAGCCAGCATTATTAGCCCGATCATCAATCCTGACAGCCTTAAGATCGAAGGTTTTTATTGCCAAGACCGCTTCGATAAGAAGCAGTTGGTTTTGTTGTGCCAGGATATTCGCGACGTACTGCCCCAGGGTTACGTTATTAATGACCACGACATACTGGCGGAACCTGAGGAGCTGGTGCGGCTGCAAAAAGTCATGAAACTGGATTTCCAATTGATCGCCAAGCCGGTCGTCACGATCAGCAAGCAGAAAGTCGGCAAAGTCAGTGATTACGCTGTCGAAACGGAAACCATGTACATCCAGAAAATTTACGTCGCGCAGTCCATCCTCAAGTCCCTGACAGGCGGCTCGCTCAGCGTGGACCGCAGCCAGATTAACGAAATCACGCCTCGCCGGATTATTATCAACGACCTCCTCAAAAACTCTCCGGTTACGGCGCCGGCGTCTATCGCTTAGATCTGGCTGCCCGAATTGTGCTCCGCTTCCTACCTGCTTTACTGGCGATCACGAACGCGTTAAACAGTTCACGCCATACCGGTTCGGCGCCAGCCTCCAAGGCTTCGGGGTGTGACTGCACGCCGATTACGAAATTACCGGCTGGCAGTTCGATAGCTTCAATCACCTCGTCGTCGGTATAAGCGGTGGCGACCAATCCGTCACCGAGCTTTTTTATAGTCTGGTGGTGAAGGCTATTGGTAGCCAGGGTGTCAGTTCCGAGGGCTTGGGCGAGTCTGGAGCCAGGGTTGATCCGCAACTGGTGCGCCAAATAGTGAAAATCTTTCTTATGTATATTGGCTTCGTGGTTCTGGGCAGACGGCAAATTAATATTGATATCCGAATGCAGGCTGCCGCCTAGCGCCACGTTAATCAGCTGCATGCCGCGGCAAATCCCGAGTACCGGCTTGTCGTCTTCCAGCGCCCATTTGAGCAGCTGCTTTTCCTGTTGGTCGCGGCGCGGCGAAACCCTTGTTTGCAACGGATGCGTAGCGGCATTTACCTTGTTGGACGAGCGGGGCATATTGTAGGCTTTGGGATCGAGGTCGCTGCCGCCCGGCAGTAGCAAGCCGTCGCATTGCTCGTATAGGCTTCGCAGCACACTTTTATCATCCGTCAGCGGTACTATGAACGGCACGCCGCCGGCCCGGACAATGGCGTCGGCGTAAGTATGAAACTGGCCGTGGACAACCGGCAGCCACTTCTCGCCGCTATTGATAAACTCCCCGGCCGTGATCGCTATGAACGGTTTCATAACTGTTACTTACTTTAGCATGCGGCCCGGCTGTTCGCTCAGGTTGGCAGGTTGTCGGCGAGAGCGGCTTTTATATCACCGTAATTGAAGCCTTGCCCGGCCAGGTATTGCATGAGCTTCAAATCGTCCCGGTATTTGCTCTGGCGGCGTTTGCGTTCGATAACGGTTCGCAGGGCAGCCTGCTCGTCTTCGGCCTCGTTGCCTACCGCGGCCTGGATTATGTCGTCCGCCACATGCTTTTGGCGTAATTCCTGGAT
>DASRLG010000021.1:0-6611 GCA_035648575.1 Candidatus Dormiibacterota bacterium | reverse complement strand
CCCCCAAGCACGCCGGCCGACACGGCAACCGCCCCAGCGGCCTCGTCGGCAGACGCCCCGACCGAAGCAGCCGCGCCCGATACCGCAGTCCCAGAACCAGCTCCGGCTCCCGATCCGGCCCCGATTTCGACTCCGCCGACTCCGGATCCGACCCCAGTCCCAACTCCAGATCCGGTGCCTCCGGCAGCTCCGGTCGTTTCAATACCGGTGGCTACCGAGCCTCCACCCGCTGATGATACTCCTGAGCCCGAAACCGATTCAGCCGACAAAGCAGTAGAAGCCGTATCGGAGAGCAGCGCCCAGTCGACAGCCCAGGAAGAAGCCGGCGTTGAGAGCCGGATAGAAGACTTCGTAACCGGTGCCACCGAAGAGGCTACCCCTCCATCAGCAGCCACGGCGGCCAAACCTGACGATACGGACGATAAGCCTGATGAAGAGCCCGCCGACTCCGCTTCCGTAGCCGAAGAAAAGCCAGTCGAACCCGAACCTTCGGCAAGCGACGCTGCCGACACCGCCAGTGACGACAAGCTGGTAGCCGACGCCGCCCAGACTCTAATTGATAGCACCACGGCTGATGAAAGCCCTGCCGCCGACGCCGATAAAACAGATGCGGAAGAAGAGTCCGCCGACACAATTATCGAACCGGCAGAAACCCCGAAGCCGCCCGAACCCGAGACTCCCGCCAAGACCACTGGCAGCGTACCAATCGCCCACAAAAAAATTATCGCTCCCTTGGACGACGAACCCAAACAGGACCTTGACGCTTTACTGGCAATCGAAGCCGCCAAGGAGGCTAAGAGCAACGAGCAATCGGGAATTACCGAACCTTTGCCCATCATAGTCAACGGCCAATCCGACGAGCAGCCGGATCCTACAGCTATACCAACGCCTTCACTGACTGCCTCCGCTCCGCCCAGCGGCAGCACTATTATGCCCACTGACGAATCAGAGGCCACGCCAGCAGCCAGTTCCGTCCTGCCAAACAACCCGGCCGATCCCAGTAGTATCGCTCTATAAGCTTATTATGCGCATCAACAAATTCGTGGCCCAAGCGACCGGCCTCAGCCGCCGCGCGGCTGACCGGATCATAGAAGAGGGCAGAGTAGCCATCAACCGGCAGGCAACCAGCCCGGGTGACAGCGTAGGCGATAATGATACTGTAGAGCTTGACGGACAGGTTATCAGCGCCGCGGCCGAACATTTGACCATTATATTGAACAAGCCTCCGGGCTACGTCTGCTCCAGGGCCGGGCAGGGCAGCCGCACTATTTATGAACTCCTACCGCCGGAATACCACCGGCTTAAACCGGCCGGCCGCCTGGATAAAGAATCCTCGGGCCTACTATTGTTGACTGACGACGGCGACCTGGCCAACCGCCTGACACACCCCAAGTACGCCAAAACCAAAGTCTATGAGGTAAGCCTCGACAAGCCTCTGGCAGCATTAGACAAAACCAAGCTGGAGCAAGGTGTGAAAGTCGATGATTATATAAGTCGCTTGCAGCTGTCAGCTATCGACAACCGCACCTGGCAGGTGAGCATGAGCCAGGGCCGCAACCGCCAAATACGCCGCTCGTTCGCCGCCCTGGGCTACACTGTCGAGGCCCTCAGGCGTGACCATTTTGGCCCTTACAGCCTGGATGGCCTGGCAGCCGGTAAGTACCGTATTTGTTATGCTTAAGTAGAAACCATGATTTATCTGCCGATTAATTCAGTAGCCTGGACCGTGGGCGCCGTCGCGCTTTATACGTTCAGTTTCAAAAGTTGGCGCAGCTACCGCCGAACCAAAAACCTGCTGGCCCAGATGTACTATGTGCTGGGCACGACCTTCGGCACGGCCCTGTTATTCTTCGGCGTGCCGGGCCTGCTGACACAGGACACGCGTATTTTGCTCTACACCTATTTCGTGGCCGACTTCCTGGTCCAGATTTCAATGCAGGTACAGGTTTGGATACTGTGGTTCATCGGCTTGCGTAACCGTGCCCGCCTGAAGACGCTGCTAACTTTCACGTTGCCCGTTTCGGTACTGTCAATCACCCTGGAAGTGCTGACTTCGAGCGTTAGCGTCAGCCAGTCGCCGCATTTGGTTGTCTATACCGACAGGACCCCCGTGCTAATCCTGAAATCAATTATCTACATGACAATCGCCATACCGTTGGGCTACTTCTTCTTGCGCCAAGTACCGCGTCAAACGACACGTCAGGCTAAGATCAAGTTAATCGCCAGCGGCATGTTTTTCATCATCGTTTGCTTGGCGGCTACCAGCAATAATATCTTTGATAAAGGTAGTGACACGCCCAGTTCGGCCATTACCGTCATGGTTTTCTTCGTCATTTTCCTGCTGGCCCAGTTGCCGCGGCCGCGCCAGCAATAACCAGATAACTCAGACCGTATTAAAGAAGTCTTTGGTCTCAGCGGCGGCAACCTTGTCACGGTCTTGCTTGTGCTTGCTATAGGCCGGAACCCATAGGTAGAAACTGCTGCCTTTACCCAACTTGGTTTCAAACCACACGCGGCCGGTGATCCGGGCGGCCAACTGTTTAGCGATGTAAAGGCCCAGTCCGGTGCCGCCATGGACACGGGTATTGTAATCTTCAGACTGGAAAAATTTTTCAAATATTTTCTTCTGGTCCGATTGCGAAATGCCAATGCCGGTATCACTGATACAAAAAGTCACGCCGTGAGAGCCGTCCTCAGGGTTCACGACGGATAACGTCACCGAACCCTTATCGGTGAATTTAATGGCGTTGGCCACAAAAATCGACAGGATCTCGCGCACCACGTAGCGACTGGTCAGGATAGTTGACGAACTCGGGTCGGGATCCGCCTTAAGCTTCAAGCTGAGGCCTTTGGCTTTGGCCTGATCAGTATAATCAGACTCGAATTCCTGCAGCAGGTCAACCGGATTAAGCGGCTCCAGCTCGACTTCCAGCTTCTCGTTCTCGACCTGCGACAGGGTAGTCAGGTCCTTAATTATATGTGACAGCTGCCGCAGACTGCGCATGGTAGTGTTGAGCATACCGACAGTCTCCTGGTTGTCCGGCAGGTAGGGCGGTGCCAGCAGCATCGATACTTCGCTCTGGGCGATAGTCAGCGGCGTCCTCAGCTCGTGCGAAGCGACGGCGACGAATTCCTCGCGTTCCTGGTCAATCGTCTTATCCTGGCTGATATCGCGTATTATCAGCACGTGGCCCCGGCTGTGGCGGTCAACTATGTAGGGAGCAACGCTGACGGAGACATTAACCAGGCTGTTGTCAGGTGCCTTCAGGCGCAAATCTTTCCTTTCGAATGCCGCCCCGGTGCGCTTGACCTTAAGCTCGACTGGCTGGCTATCGTTGTCTATGAATTCTATAGAGCCGTTGATTGACTGGCCGTGCAGTGATTTATGTTTGCCGCTCAAAGAGGCCGCTGCTTCGTTATATATAACGATGTTTTCGCTGTCATCGACTACCAGAACCGCGTCGCGCATATTATTAATCAACGCGAAGAGCTGTTGGCGTTCTTTTTCGGATTTAGTGCCTAGGGTTATTAATTCGGAGCGTTCAGAGCGTTCGGACTGGCTCAACCAGGCGACATATACGCCCAAGGTGATCAGTATGGCCATTTGAACGATAAACGTTTTGGGTAGAAACTGCTTGCCATGCACCAAATCCACCCCGCCCACAACTACCATTTGCGATAAACCTATGACAATAGCTACCTGCGAGCCATACCAGTAAGAACCGGAGACAATGATTAAAACCAGAATCGCTAGATAGGGGCTGGCGGAGCCGCCCGTACAAGCCGTCAGTATTACCGTCAAAATGCTATCCGCGACAATAGTCAGCACGTGATTGGAAACAAACCCCAATCCGGTTTTATAACCCGCCCACAGCAAAGCGTTATAGACGGTCGCGACTACGACCAGGACAGCTACCAAATGGGTTTCTATGTCTGGCAGGAACGGGAAACTGGCGGCTACGATAACTATGATGATCCAGCGGGCCCGCCAGGTAGCTTTTAGATAGTGGTCTAGCTTAGGCTGGATTAGTTCTTGGGGTTTTGGCATGGTTTTATTTATATGTCCGTGCCTGAATTATAACAAAAAGCTAAAGCTTGTGCCTCAGATAAGGGGCGCCTATCAAGTCGGCTTCGGCTTCGCTCAATATAGCGCGCGCACCTTGTCAATAGGTCAATAATGTTTTTTCATACTTTAGAGATAAAGTGATAAGATAAACAGATGCCAAAGAAGTTACCGATAATAGCGATCGTAGGCCGGACCAACGTCGGCAAGTCCAGCTTGTTCAATTCGATTCTCGACCGGCGCGAAACGATCGTGGCCCGCGAGGCAGGGACGACCCGCGACAGCATCATGGCCAAGGCCGAGTACAAAGGGCAACACTTCTGGATAGTCGATACGGCCGGCATCAAGGACCCTGAAGACGAGTTTGAATTTACCATCCAGGAACAAATCGCCCAGGCCGCCGACAGCGCCGATGTCATCTGGGTGGTAGTCGAGGCCGACATACCGATCACCGAAGAAGACCGCCGGGTAGCCAAAATGGCGCTCAAGAGCCGCAAGCCGGTCTTCCTGGTCATTAACAAGCTCGACAAGGCCAAAGGAGCCGATCTGAGCGGCTTTGACCGTCTCGGCATCAAACCGATCCTCCGCACCAGCACGACCCAGCAAAAGGGCATTGAGCAGCTGCTGGACACATTGGTGGAGATAATCCCCAAAGCCACCGAACAACCCGATGACGACCGCCTGCGAATCGCCATCGTCGGCCGTCCGAACGTCGGCAAATCCCAACTCTTTAACACCTTATCCAAGAAACAGCAGGCCATCGTCGCCGATCGAGCCGGCACCACGCGAGACGTCAACCGAAGCATAGTGCGCTACAAGGGACGGGAAGTCGAAATACTGGACACCGCCGGTATCAGGCGTTCCGGCAAAATCGCCGTCGGCATCGAGCGTTTCAGCGTCATTCGAGCCTTGGCGGCCATAGAAGAAGCCGACGTCTGCCTGGTATTAATGGATGTTAACGAACTTAACGTCCAGCTCGACCAAAAAATCGCCGGCATGGTCAAAGACGCCGGTAAAGGCTTAGTGCTGGTCGTCAGCAAATGGGACGACGTCGAGGACAAAGACGCCTTCACTCGCGACTCCTTAGCGCCGAAGATCGCCGCCAATTTCGATTTCGTACCCTGGGCGCCGCTGATTTTCACCAGCTCGGTCACCGGCCAGAACGTCACCAAAATTTTCGACCTGGCCCTGGACATCGACACCCAACGCCACAAACTTATCACTACCAGCGCCCTTAATAAATGGCTGCGCGAAGCCGTTGACAGCCACCCGCCAGCCGGCCTCAAGAACCGCAGCCCCAAGCTCAACTACATGGTCCAGGAAACCGACAACCCGACGCCGGCCTTCAAGATCTTCGGTAGCCACACTCGTTACGTCCACTGGAGTTACCGCCGTTACCTCGAAACCCGCATGCGCAAAGCCTACGGCTACGAAGGCACTCCCGTCCAACTCTGGTTCATCGAAAAACACGCCACCCATAAACACGGCGAAAGCCCCACCCGCGCCAAGGAAGCCGACTAGCCATGGCATGGCTACAGAAACGACCCCAAGTCAGTAACCCAACGATGTTTTATACTGTCGGGCTTAACAAGACTATTCTCCTGGTTGGGCTTGGTAATCCCGGTAAAGAGTATGATTTGACCCGGCATAATATCGGTTTCCACTGTATTGACGACTTCGTCAGCAAAACCGGCGAAATGGAAGACTGGATGGTCAAGAAGAACCTGAAATGCCAGCTCAGCAGCGGCCAGATCGGTGATGCCCGCGTTATCGCTATGAAACCGACGACTTTTATGAACCTCAGTGGCGAAGCGGTCCGGGCCGTCATTGATTTCTACAAGATCAGTCCCGAGCATATCGCCGTCATCCACGACGAACTGGACATTGATTTCGGCCAGATCCGGCTGCGCGTCGGCGGCAGCAGCGCCGGCCATAACGGTATTAAATCAGTCACTCAACACCTTGGCGAAGGCTATGGCCGCCTCCGTATAGGCGTCGGCCCCAAGAAACCGGCCAAAATCGACAGCACCGATTTCGTCTTGCAAAAATTTACGGCCGCGGAGCAAAAACAACTCCCGAACCTGACTCGCGAAGTCAACGCCATCCTAAGCGAATACCTCTACGGCACCGAACTACCGCACGACACCCGAAGTTTCCTGGTCTAAATTTTTTGATAATTAAAGAGCCTCCAGAGGGGGTGGGCACCGCTGGAGGCTCATTACACCCTTCAACCCACCCCGGCGAAACATCGATGTCTAGATATAAAAATGACACGTGTCAGCCACTCCGGAGAGCGGCTACCATTTAGGCTCGCATTGATCGGGGACCACCGGGATTGTCGAAACAACCCAAGGAATCTAGTTAAAGGGGTTAGTATGTTTTAGAGCGTGCCGGGCGAACCCGGCGGTGAAAGATAAAAGTGGAGGGTAACAACTTTTCGTTCGCGCTCTAAAACAATCTAACAATTTCGCTCCGACTACCTGGGATTAAAAAATGATTAAATCATATTCTGTCTCAGAGCCAGAGGCGTTAGAATGGGGGTAAAAGG
>DASRLG010000020.1:0-6693 GCA_035648575.1 Candidatus Dormiibacterota bacterium | reverse complement strand
ATAATATATATCAAATGTCAAAGAGAATTTACACACCGGCATTACGCATACCGCGAAAGGCGCCTTCGCATCTTAGCAAGTCGCTGATTTCGGCCGCCGGTTTGGCGGGCTGCACCGTCGTGCACAAAGACGGCCAAGAGGTAGGATCACTGGTCGACCTGGTCTTCCGGTGGGATACAAACGAAGCTTATCCACCATTGTCGGGCATTTTGGTCAAAGTCGGCCACCGGGTGGTCTGGATAGCCGCCAGCCAGGTCGAAGAGGCCACCAGGAAAAGCATCCGGCTCAATACGGCCCAGCTCGACCTGCGTGATTTCAAACCCCGTCCGGCCGAGGTCAGGGTCCTACAGGACATTCTCGACCACCAGTTGGTGGACATTGACGGTGCCCGCGTCGTCCGGGCAGCCGACCTGTACGTGGCCAATAATAACAAGGTTCTGCGGCTGGTAGCCGTAGATGTTAGTTACCGGGCGTTATTGCGCCGACTGGGTCCGTCCCGATGGCGCAAGCACTCCAGCCCGGGCGCCGTTATCGACTGGGCCTCTATCAAGAGTTTCGGCCGGTCCGAGAACGGCCAGAGCCTGAAACTGGCTGCCAGTAGAAACGAGCTGCGCAAACTCCGCCCCGGCGAATTGGCCGACCTGCTAGAGGATCTGGGCCGGGCCGAGCGACAGGAGCTGCTGGACTCTTTGACCAGTGACCAGGCAGCCGACGCCCTGGAAGAAATGCAGGCCAAAGAGCTTAAAGTACTGCTTCGTGAATCCAGCCCGTCCGAAGCCGCCCAATACCTCACGAGCATGGAACCGGATGAAGCCGCCGAGGCTTTGCGTGACATCGATGACGAATTACGCCAGCAGCTCTTGGGTCTTATGCCGGAAGACTCTGCCGAACAGGTCAAAAAAGTCCTATCTTATGACGAAGAAACGGCCGGCGGTTTCATGAACACCGCCATCACCACCGCGCCTATATCAGAAACTGTCCGGGACTTACGTACGCGCCTGACGACCGCCAAACGGGCGGCCGCCGAGTTCGAGGCTGTAGTCTTGATCGACAGGGCAGGTAAGTTTGTCCATGACGCGACTATGGCCGAGCTATTCCTGGCCGAACCAACCAAGCAACTCAAGGATATTATCAGCGGCCCGACACAAGTAACCGTCTCGCCCGACGCTTCCATAAAAGACGTCGCCGACCTGCTGATCAATAACCGCCGGTCATCCGTCCTGGTGGTTGATGATGACGGCCATCCGCTGGGCAGGATTTTGGCCGATGATATTATCGACGCCCTGGTTCCGGAGGGCGGCCGTTTCCACTTCCCGAGGATATTGTCATGATGAAGTTAAGGAATTTAAGCTCCAAAAGAGTCCTGATAGCGATTCTGGCTATTGCCGGGCCGGGTTTGATTGCCGCCAACGCCGGCAACGACGCCGGTGGTATAGCGACTTACGCTTCGGCCGGCGCGCAGTTCGGTTACCGGACGCTTTTTTTTATGGTCCTGGTCACGATCGCCCTGGTGATTGTCCAGGAAATGTGCGCCCGCCTTGGCGCCTACACCGGCGAAGGCCTGGGCTCACTGATACGTGAACAATTCTCGATCCGGATGACTACGTTGGCTCTGGGTCTTTTTGTCGTGGCTAATATCGGCCTAGTGGTCAGTGAATTCGCTGGTATCGCGGCCGCTTTCCAGTTGTTCAACGTCAGTCGCTATATATCAGTACCTATAGCCGCGGTGCTGGTGTGGTCGCTCGTGATGTTCGGCAGTTACCGCCGCGTCGAACGCATTTTCCTGGTCTTGTCGCTGGCTTTTTTGACTTATCCGGTAGCCGCTTTCCTGTCGCACCCGCATGTTAGCGAAGCCGCCAGCCAGTTAGTCTGGCCGCACTTCATACTTAGCAAAGGTTTCCTATTCCTGGGAGTGGCCCTGATAGGAACGACGATTACGCCGTATATGCAGTTTTACCTGGCGGCGGCGATTGCCGATAAGGGGGTTGGGCCTGACAACTATAACCGTGAGCGCGTGGGTGCTATTGCCGGGGCGCTGTTCGCGGACGTAATCAGCATCTTTATTATCATAGCCACGGCTGCCGCCATACACGTGAGAGCTCCCCTTAGCAGCGCGGCCGAAGCCGCCAAGGCCTTGAGACCGGTGGCCGGTTCTTTCGCGACGCAGCTGTTCGGTATCGGGCTGCTGGGTGCCAGCGCGCTGGCGGCCGTAATCGTGCCATTATCTTCCTCTTACGCCGTGAGCGAAGCGGTTGGATCGGAACGCAGCGTCGGTAAACGGTTCCAGGAAGCGCCGGTTTTCCTAGGGCTTTTCACGATTCAAATCATCATCGGCGCCTCAGTCGCCCTCATACCCGGCAACTTAATCAACACCCTGATAAACGCCCAGGTTCTAAACGGTATCATCACGCCCATCTTGCTCGTATACCTGCTAATCCTGGCCAATAAGCGTTCATTGCTCGGCGACGCTGCCAACGGCCCGATCTTCCGCGCTGTCGCCACGGTCTGCATAGCCGTCGTCAGCATTCTCTCGCTCACGGTTTTGACCCAAACCGTCCTAGGCTGGTTCGGCGTCAGTTAGGCTTGGCTTTTTACCCCTGTTTTGCTAGAATTGTTTAAGTATTCGGGGATATAGCTCAGTTGGCTAGAGCGCTTGCATGGCATGCAAGAGGTCCGGGGTTCGAGTCCCCGTATCTCCACCATTTTGGTTAAAGGACTTAGACTACGCCTGAAAGTTGCTTTTAGAGTATAGCCGGACGTACAATGAGGCTATAAGCTTGGAGGGTTTTGATGCCGGGATTTATCATCGCTTTAGTTTTTATCATTATTGTTGTTATTGGCAACGGCGTACGGATAATTAAGCAGTACGAACGTGGCGTGATTTTCCGGCTGGGCAGGGTGCGTGAAGGCGTCAAAGAGCCGGGGCTGAGGCTGATCATCCCGATTATCGACCAGATGCGAAAGGTTTCCCTCAGGATCGTAACCCTGCCGATCGAATCACAGAAGATCATCACCAAAGACAACGTCTCCATCGACGTCGCGGCCGTGGCCTATTACAAAGTCGTCGACCCCGTCAAAGCCATAGTCGAAATCGAAAACGTAGTGTCGGCCACCTACCAAATCGCCCAAACCACGGTCCGCAACATAGTCGGCCAAAGCAGCCTGGACGACATCCTGAGCGAGACCTTAGCAATCAATGAAAAAATCAAGACCATCCTGGAAACCTCAACCGAAAAATGGGGCATTTACGTCAGCACCGTAGAAGTCAAAGACATCCAGCTGCCCGATAGCATGCAGCGGGCCATGGCCAAGCAGGCCGAAGCCGAACGCGAGAAACGGGCCAAGATTATCGCCGCCGAAGGTGAAGCCCTAAGCGCCAAGAAGCTGGGCGAAGCCGCCGACGTGATCGCCGCCCACCCGATCGCCCTTCAGCTTCGCAACCTGCAGGTTTTGACGGACGTGGCGCAGGAGAAGAACAGCACCATCATTTTCCCGAGCCAGTTCATGGACACCATCAAAAGTGTCAAAGACTTCATGAACAAAGAGCACAACTAAGACTAAAGGCCGCTGGAGAAAACGCGCGCCCGGCCCAGTGTCAGCCGTAACAACACGGTTTCGACATGCAGGCTGACGGCAATCAGGGCGAAGGACAACAGGGCATACAGCGCGCCGTCCAGGCTCAGGACATTAGCCACGCTGGCATGCGCGGCGGTTATGCTATACGGCACGGCCAGGTGCCAGATCGCCAGGGTGAAGCTGACAAGTATTATGATCGTCAGGATCCGCCAGACTATATGTTCGGCGGTCGCGGCCAGGACGGCCCGCGGGTGGGCGTTGACGTAATCAAGCGACTTTCTCAGGTCTTCGGCCTGGGCGGCGGAGCGGGCGATCGAGGAGGCTATGACGTACACTACCAGGCCTACCAGGCCCCAGACTACCAGCAGCGGCCAGGTGCTCTTGATCGAAGGGTGATCACTCTCGGGCAAAGTCTGGGCCGGCGTGGTCAGGACAGGTTGCGGGGCGGCCTGCTGCCAGGATAATAAATGTTGCTGCAGCAGGCTGTTATGCGCCTCGAATGACACGATTACGCCGATACTGATGACCAGGCCGGCGACTACGGCTATCAGGCCGCTGATCCATGAGGGCGTCAGCAACAGGTTGACCAGGCGCCGGTCCTCGCGCGAAAACTTAATCATCTAACGACGGTCCGCATCCAATATAAAGCAGTTTTTGTGATACTGATCATATCCCTATTATAGTTCAGGCCCAAACATAACGGCAAATAAACCGCCGACAAACGCTTAAGCCCTTGTGCGCATCTGTTATCTACCGTAAAATAGCTTAGTCGTGGCTCTTTAGCTCAGTTGGTAGAGCAGAGGCTTGAAGAGCCTTGTGTCCTCGGTTCGAGTCCGAGAGGAGCCACCACGTTGATTTCCGCCGGCTGTTTCGGTTAATATAGTCCGGTACGACATGCGGGTGTAGCTCAGTTGTTTAGAGCGCGTCCTTGCCAAGGACGAGGCCAGGGGTTAGAGTCCCCTCACCCGCACCAAACTGACTCTTAGAAAAGCTCCCTTGATCGGGAGCTTTTTGTTTATTGATCGGGCTGTCGGTTTCAACCTACGTCCGGTTAAGTAGGCCTCACGAGACAAAATGTGCCATCTTCTTGATCGGAATTACGGTTACAACCTTGTATAGTATCAATATGGAATTCACCTGCCCCTACTGTAATCACCCTACTACCATAACTAATCCAAATATATTCGAAGACGATCGTGTCTTTGACATTGTCAAAGAACGGATGACATACGATGAGCGTATAGGAATTGACTACGTTGCAATTGCGTGTCCAAACGCTCAGTGTAAACAAGTTACCTTCAATTTGGCAATGCGCAAGTATCCCATTGATCAGCGTGGCAACCGAATGAAGGGTGAAAAAATCATGGAGTGGGGTTTGATGCCAGAATCATCTGCCAAGCCACAACCCGATTACATACCTAGCGCGATTGTCGAAGACTATACCGAAGCGTGCCGAATAAAGACTCTTAGCCCTAAAGCATCCGCGGCCTTATCAAGGCGCTGTTTGCAGGGGATGATTCGTGATTTCTGGGGTATAAACAAGCGAACCCTTAAACTTGAAATTGATGAGCTTGAGGCGAAAGTACCTAGTGATGTATGGGAGGCAATTGACGCTGTACGTTCAGTTGGAAACATTGGCGCGCATATGGAGAAGGATGTTAACCTTATCATTGAGATTGAGCCTGAAGAAGCGGATATGCTTATAGGACTAATCGAAGATCTATTTATTGATTGGTATGTTACTAAGTATGAACGTGAGGTTCGGCAAGGCGCACTCAAGTTACTAGCTCAAGAGAAACAGGCAGCACGAGCTAACCCAGCTGCAACATCTGATCAAGCCGACACGGATCCTGTTGAATAATTTAAAAACTTTTATATAAAGTTACAACTTCAGCCACCGTACTGCACCGTACTGATTATTTATTACTCGTAAACGGCTTCCAGCCATTTTCAGCATAATCCCATTCGTATACCTGCCCATCGTTTGCGGAAGTACCAAAAATTCGCGGAATATTACTGTTACCAACAGTGCGTGGCATTGCTGTTATACTAGACATTTTTTCTATCATTACCATATTTGCGCCTCCATAAAATGTGAATATATTATAGCAGAATTAACCCTGTTTAACGGTGTAAATGTTGCTCTCAACTATTTACCACCGCCAATCGCGGTTACACTTTCAGCAACAATGCTGCACCAAATTGACACCTAGAAAAACTCCCTTGATCGGGAGTTTTTTGTTTATTGATCTGGCGAACGGTTTCAACCTACGTCCGGTCAGGTAGACCAAACCGTACAAAAAATGCCGTTTTCTTGATTGAAATGACGGTTACAACCATTGGCTGCTTATTTTGGTAGTACTGATATCATTGAAGAATGAGCCCAGTCGAACAAGAACAGATAGTCCAAGCAATTACAGGCACATTTATGTGGAGTTTTAAGAAAGGCGACAATATTGTTTACAATTTTGAAGTTATCTGGGAACTGTATAGAGCGAAGAACTCTGCTGGCGTATCCCATCAAGGTAAGTACATAAAGCCCATCGTGCTTCTCCAGGTATCGATAATCGAATGTATCCTAGATGATTTTGTTAATAGAGTTATAGGTCACGTGCGCGATAGAGTTCCAAATATCACGCCATCTCAAATAAATGACTTTAAAACTAAGAAAAGGGATAAATTAGAGCACTATATTTCTGCTGCCAAAAAACATAATCTATTTGATACTGACAATGACTTCTATGATGAGATGGATCTACTAAGAAAAGCACGAAACAGATCCCATATTCAAAACACTAAATACACAGAGCCTGCCAACGAATCGAGCCTCTTTAATACTGCTCTCTTGGGCAAATCGGAATATGTATTTGAAGTTGTCCTTGAGAGGATGATGACTAAGTTTTTTCGCGGCACAGTTCTGAGCATCCAATTTGCTGATGTGCCTTTACCATGGCCAAGAGTTAATGTGCTGCCTATTGTAGAGGAAGTAGAGGACGGGCCTTGGCTTTGTGTTGGATGCGGCACTCCTTATCCTCCTGAAGTACCGTGCTGTATCGACTGCGCACTGCCTAAGCCATGAAAGCGCTGACAGCTCACTTAATGCGGTATTATTAAGAC
>DASRLG010000019.1:0-11329 GCA_035648575.1 Candidatus Dormiibacterota bacterium | reverse complement strand
CGGGTGGTGGAATTGGTATACACGAGGGACTTAAAATCCCTTGCCTTTACCGGCTTGCGGGTTCGATTCCCGCCCCGCGCACCACTTTTATTTCGTTTGGTAAATTGTTACGCTTATGTATAATCAAGCTTATAAATAACTGAATCGCCGCTTAGGAGCGGCTAGCCGTTATGGAACCAAACACAAACAACCCCAGTGACCAGCCTTTACCAATAACCGTTTCACCGTCTGCCGAGCCAGTCGTATCGGACTCGAACAATGTGTCCCCGGACGCAGCTTATCAACCCCAAGTGGTCGTGTCCCCGGACGTCATGCCAGGCCCGGCAGCACCAGCAGCACCGGTAATGCCAACAACCGTCGCGCCGGCACCCGGTGCCGTGACGACCGGCGACTTTTCAGCTCCAGCAGCTCCAGCGGCACAACCGCCCCAGCCACCGTTACCAGGCCAGTTTACGGCTGCGCCGCCTCCGGCCTACGGCACCCCCGGCGGGCCAATGCCTGTCCAACCGGCTCCCAAGAAGTCACGTTCTTTCAAAAAGCTGATTATAGCGCTGGCGGCCGTGCTGGTCATCGGCGCCGGTTCGGCGGCAGCTTATGTAGGCATCGTGGTACCTAATCAACCGGCCAACGTGCTCAAAAAAGCCTTGGTCAACACCCTCCAGCAGAAGCAAGTCAGCTTCAAAGGCACCCTGGAAGCCAGCTCCGGAGCCGGCGGCCTAGCCGTGAAATCCGATATTAACGCGGCCAGTAATGCCACTGCCAAAACGGCCGATGTCCAGCTTAACTTCACCATCTCGGGTGTCAGTTTCCCCATAGAAGCGCGGCTGGTCAACAATAACGTCTACGTAAAAGTCGGCGACATAAGTACGATTGCCAGCCTGATAGGTACTTATAGCCCTGACGCCGGATCACTGGCAAACACGCTAAGCACGCAACTGTCCAACAAATGGATCGTCATCGACAGCACCTTGCTAGACGAAAGCGGTGTCAGCTGTGCCTTGAACGGCAGCTGGGGTTTGAGCCAGGCCGACATCCAACTGCTGGAAACCCAGTACAATAAGAATCCGTTCGTAACCATCCAAAGCACGAGTTCCGACCCGGTCAACGGCCAGGCGGCTCAGAAATTCGTCCTGAGTATCGATGACGACAAGGCAACGGCTTACGCCAACTCCAAGAATCTGGAGAACAACCTATCGATGGTCAAAACCCTCCAAAAGTGCGACAAAAGCGGAACGACAACTTTGCCCAATACGTCAAACGCCACCGGCGACCATGGCAAAACGCCTATCACCATATGGATAGACAAGGCTAACAAGCGGATCGTCAAAGTCGCTCTGCAAGATAGTGGTAAAGCCAGCCAGGGCGGCGCCACCGGCAACTTCACGGCCACCCTAAGCTATAACCCGGTTTCCATCTCCGCTCCGCCAAACGCCGAGTCGGCCATCCAGGTATTCACCAACATCCAAAAAGACGTCGCTTCCAATCCCGCCTTAGCCAATCTGTTTAGCGGCATGAGCGGCAGCACCTCCAGCAGCACCCTCAGCCAGTAAACGCGCTATAATAAGCCCATGCAAATCGTTGTTGATGACCTGCTCGCTTACTATGACCTCAGCGGCAAGGGTAAGCTGATCCTGTTATTGCATGGTTGGGGTGACAACGCCCGCGGTTTAAGTGCTTTGCGCCAAAGCCTGGCCAAAAAATATCAGGTCCTGGCTCTTGATCTGCCCGGTTTCGGCAGTTCGCAGGCCCCCCGGGAAGTCTGGGACCTTGATAATTACGCCGGCTTCATCCAAGCTTCACTAAATAAACTTGACCTCAACCAGCCTTACGCCGTTATCGGCCATAGTAACGGTGGGGCGTTGGCCGTGCGAGCTGTCTCGCTCGGTTTACTCAAGCCCCAGAAGCTGGTTCTGCTCGCTGCTTCGGGCATCCGAACTGGCGGCGGAACTAAGCGTTTCATCCTGAAAGTCATCGCCAAAACCGGTGACGCGGCGACCATCTGGCTGCCGGAACGCTATCGCCAGGCATTACGCCGCAGCCTTTACGACGCGGCCGGATCGGACATGCTGGTCATGCCCCAACTCCAGGAAACTTTCAAAAAAACTGTGCGACAGGATGTCCAGGCTGACGCGGCCTCGATCGCTATTCCAACCCTGCTAATCTACGCCGAAAACGATCGTGCCGTTCCGCCGGGGGACGGCCAGAAATACCATCAGTTGATTAAGGGTTCACGTTTAGAAATGATAGCCGACGCCGGACACTTCGTTCATCATGACCAACCGGCTCGAGTCGAAACCCTCATCAAGGACTTTCTGCGATGATCGGCTATCTCATCAGTATGTACCTGCCTAGTTACCCGATAGTGTTGGTATACATGCTCCAGGGCAGCGAATATCATGTCGGCCCCTATCTCAAGTGGCTGTGGCGGACGAAGGACTTCTCAACGGTCATGAAACGCCGCCAATTAGACCGCACCCGCCCGGCGCGCCTACTGCTGCTAGCCCTGCGGCTCGGCATGGTTCTGCAAATTATAGGCGGCCTGACTCTGATTTACTTCGGCGGCTGGCATCATTTGACAGGTGGCCTGGCGTTTGGCGCCGCGCTGATTATCAGTTACCCGATCGTTTGGTCGCACCTGGTAGTCCTGCCGCTCTTGATGGGCCGCGAGTTTAGTACGAAACCAAAAGAACGGCGCTTAATTCGTAAATCCGCCACCGTGTTTTCCGGCCACCCAGGTGTCAAAATCGCCATCGCCGGCAGCTATGGCAAGACGACCATGAAAGAACTACTCAACACTGTCTTAAGCGAAGGCCTCAAAGTAGCCGCCACGCCGGCCAACAAAAACGTCAGCAGCAGCCACGCCTACTTCGCGGCCAAACTCAAAGGCGACGAGGACGTGCTGGTTATCGAATATGGCGAAGGCGCCCCTGGCGACGTAGCCCGTTTCGCCCGTATCACCCAGCCGACCCACGCCATCATCACCGGTTTGGCCCCGGCTCATCTTGACCGTTACAAAACCTTGCGGGCTGCCGGGGAGGATATTTTCTCGGTGGCGGAATACCTGAAAGGCAAGCAGGTTTACGTCAATAATGAATCGCCCAGTGTCAAACCGTTTCTTAAACCGTCCTACGAGTTATTTGACAGCCGCGGCTGCCGCGGCTGGAAGGTCGAAGATATCACCGTCGATCTTAGCGGCACCAGTTTCGGCCTCAAGAAAGGCAAAAGAGTACTTCAATTAAGAAGCGGCCTGATCGGCCGTCACCAAGTTGGCTATCTGGCTTTGGTAGCGGCTCTGGCCCTGGAGCTGGGCCTCACCGACGAACAGGTTACTGATGGCATTGCCAAAACCGCGCCGTTTGAGCATCGCATGCAGCCTTACCAGCTAGCCGGTGCCTGGATTATCGACGACACCTATAACGGCAACCTGGAAGGCATCCGGGCCGGCACGCAGCTACTTAAAGATCTTGAAGCCAAACGCAAGATCTACATCACTCCCGGCCTAGTCGACCAGGGCGAAGAAAAGCGGCCCGTACATATCGAAGTTGGCAAACTGATTGCTGCCGCCCGACCCGACCTGGTCGTACTGATGAAAAACTCCGTGACGGATTTCATTAAGCAAGGCCTTAAAACAGCCAAATTCAAAGGCGAAATACGGATTGAAACAGATCCGCTGGACTTCTACACTAACCTGGCCCACTTCGTAGCCGCCGGTGACCTGGTCGTCATGCAAAACGACTGGACCGACAACTACGCCTGACGTTCCGCCTAAGCTTATTGCAATTGTAGCGCTTAATTGTATATACTAATTGCATGGAAACAGTAGCGGTTATTTTTGGCGGACGCTCAGCCGAGCACGACGTGTCGATCGTAACGGCGCTGGCCAGCATTATTAAACCCCTGGAATTGACTAAAAAGTATCGGGTCGAGGCAATCTATATAGCCAAAGACGGCGCCTGGTACTGGGATGACAAACTCAAAGACATCAAGTTGTTTACCTCCGGTGGCATCCAGGACTATCTGCACCGTACCCAACCGGCCAGTGTCCAGTTCGACGGCGGCATGACACTTATCAAGGCCAGCGGCATCGCCGGCCGCAAACAGCAGCGCAAGATTGACGTTGTTTTCCCGGCCATGCATGGCACTTACGGCGAGGACGGCGCCTTGATGGGCCTGCTCGACATGGCCGGTATTCCGTATGTCGGCTGCGGTGTCAGCGCGTCGGCGATTGCCATGGACAAGGTTCTGGCCAAGCAGTTGGCAGTGGCCAATAATATTCCGGTCTCCAAGTTCCTGGCTTTCACCAAAGCCGATTTGGAACGCGAACCGGGCAAGGCCGTGAAAACCATCGTGAAAACTTTATCCTATCCGTTATTTATCAAACCGGCGCACCTCGGTTCCAGCATCGGTATTTCGCGGGTCAGCAACGACGCCGAGCTAAGAAACGCTCTCGAAGTCGCTGCCCATTATGACGACCGGGTAATCGTCGAAGAAGCCGTGCCTAACCTCATAGAAGTCACGCTGCCGATTATGGGCAACGACCGTCCGCAGCCAGCTTTGTTGGAAAGGCCTATGACCGAAGCCGAGGACTTCTTCGATTTCGACACTAAATACATTGGCAACGGCAAAAAGGGCGGCGGCAAGAAGAGCGGGGTCAAAGGCTCCCAAGGCTATAGCGAAGTGCCCGCCAAACTGGACCCGGCTTTGTACGAAAAAGCCCAGGCGCTAGGCCTGGACACCTATAAGAAACTTGGCTGCAGCGGCATCGCCCGCGTCGACATGCTGATTGACAGTCAAACAGGCACCGTATACCTGAACGAAATCAACCCGTTGCCCGGCAGCCTGTATGTCCACAACTGGAACCGCGCCGGTGTCAGCAACGTCGATCTCGTACAAAAACTGATCGGCTTCGCCAAAGAGCGCCACACCCAGCGCCAGGCCCTTAACACCACTTTCAACACTAATTTCTTACAGCAGTTTTGATATGGCGGACGTAGGCCAAGTCGCTTATTTGCGCGACGGTTTCATACCGTTTAGCGAGGCTAATCTCAGCATCGCCAGCGCCTCGGTTTTATACGGCCTGAGCGTTTATACCGTGATGCCGGTGTTCTGGAACGCCGAACGCCAGCAACTGTATATGTTCCGGCCGGAAGACCATTTCCAGCGCCTGCAAAACTCCGCCAAAATCATGGCCTTTGACGATTTTTTAAAAACCTGGGACTACCGGCGCTTTGAACAGACCATGAAAAAACTGCTGAAGAAAAATAAACTGCGCCAAGACAGCCTACTTCGGATTACTATCTTCGTCGATGACAGTCTCAAAGGTACGCGCATGCATGGGCTCAAACACAACCTGTCGGCTTTCGTGTACCCGGCCGTGCCGCTATTGCCCAAGACCGGCGCGAACCTGTGTGTTTCCAGCTGGCGGCGGACGCCGGATAACGCTATTCCGTCACGCGCCAAGATTAACGGTAGCTACGTTAATGCCGCCCTCATGAAACACGAGGCGGTGCTAAACGGTTTTGACGATGCCATATCGCTGGACGAACAGGGCCATATCGCCGAGAGTACGGTAGCTAACATCTTCATGGTGCGGGACGGCCGGCTCGTAAGCCCGAGCAACTCGGCCGATATATTGGAGGGCATTACCCGCGACACGGTCTTCAAGCTCACCGACAAGCTGGCCATTGACCGCAAGCAGCGATCGATTGACCGAAGCGAACTGTACCGGGCCGATGAAATCTTCGTCTGCGGCAGCAGCGTCAACATAACACCGGTAATCACGGTCGACCACCGAATTATAGGCTCGGGCAAACCGGGGCAGCTGACCAAACAACTGATAAGCCTCTATCGGAGCTATGGCCGGCACGATGACGGCTTTGATTCGCCCTGGGCCGTAGCGGTTAACTAGCCTAACAGATTAGACGTGCTATAATTTAAGTAATGCAGAGCCGTGTTGCCATTCTCGATGCCGGCGGACAATACGTCGATTTGGTGCGAAAGGCTGTCGAACGCCAAGGCATTCCAGCCGACGTCCTGCCGCTTGACACGCCGCTCGACCAGATTGAAGGCCAGTACGGCGCGATTATCATCTCCGGCAGCCCAGCCAGTTCCCACCAGGAAGAAGCGCCGCAACCGGACCCTACAATCTGGAATAGCGAATTGCCGTTGCTCGGCATCTGTTACGGTATGCAGGCTATGGTCGTGGCCCACGGCGGCCAGGTAGCCAAGAATGCCATTCGCGAAGACGGCCGGGTGGTCACGCGTGTCGACACCTCGCAGCCGATATTCAAAGGTGTCAAAAAAGATTTCACGGGACTTTTCACGCACGGCGATTTCGTTAAATCCCTGCCAAAGGACTTCGTGACACTTGGTTCGCATAGCTTGAGCGACGGCTCGACAGCTTATTCGGCGGTCGCTTATGGCAACAAAATCGGCGTCCAATTCCATCCTGAAGTTTTTGACGACACGCCCGAGGGCTACCAAGTATTTAAAAATTTCCTGCAATTGGTTGCCGATCTGCCAGCTGACAACGATTTCCGAGAAAAACAACTACGCAAAATTATCGCCGACAAACAGAAGCACATCGCCAAACAAGCTGGCCAACGCCACGTCATCGCTTTCGTCAGCGGCGGCGTCGATTCCAGTGTTGCCGCCAAGTTGGCCGCCGATGTCGTTCCGCCCGAACGGCTGCACGCTTTCTTCATCGACAACGGCTTCATGCGCGACGAAGACGCCCTGGTTATCGAGGAGCTGCAGGCAGCCGGTATTCCAGTGCAAAAAGTTGATGCCGTAGCGGACTTCGAGCAGGCCAAGGTCAAGATCGACGGCAAAACTTTCGGCCCGCTGGTCGATGTCACCGATCCCGAGATCAAGCGAAAGATTATCGGCAAAGCCTTCATCGAAGTCCAGAACCGCCTAATCGCCGGCCTGGAATTAACAGAGGCCATGTTGTTGCAGGGCACCAACGCCGCCGACCGCATCGAGAGCGGCCACAGCACCGGCGACAGCCACACTATGACGATTAAGACGCATCACAACCAAGTTCGTGAGGTACAGGAGCTCAAGGCCGCCGGCTTGTTAATCGAACCAATTGACGATTTATTCAAAGACGAAGTCCGTGAGCTGGGCCATGAACTGGGCCTGCCGGAAGAACTGGTTGAGCGCCAACCTTTCCCAGGCCCTGGGTTGGCAATTCGGATTATCGCGGCATCTGAGTCTGACGCTGACCTTCAGCCCGCGCCAGGGCAGGCGGAAATCCAGCAATTTCTCGATAAACAAACTTTCAAAGCCCAAGCTCATCTGCTGCCGATTCGAAGTGTCGGTGTCGGTGGCGACGAACGGTCGCACCTGTCAGTCGCGGCGATTGACCATGCCGACTTGGACGCCACGCAGCTTGCCAAACTGGGGGCCGACCTGCCGGCCCATTTCCGTGAAACCGTTAACCGCGTGATTTATGCCCTTGGCCCGCGACCTCTTGCCAGCCATTCCTTGACCAAGACTTTGTTAACGGCCGACGTCCGCGCCCAATTGCGCGCTGCCGACAAGATAGTCTTCGAAGCCATGCGTACTGCCGACCTCCTAGGCAGCATCAAACAATTTCCAGTAGTGCTCATACCCCTGTCTTTCGCCAAACCGGGCGAGCGTTCCCTCGTGCTCCGTCCCGTAATCACCAGCACTTTCATGACCGTCCAAGCTATGCTGCCCAAGCGCGACCTACCCGATGATTTCCTAGACAATATCGCGCAGCGTATCCTAACCGAAGTCCCCGGCATCTCCCAGGTCTTCCTGGACCTGACCAACAAACCCCCCGCCACCACCGAGTGGGAATAGTACGCTCGAAGCCGTACACAAGCTCGGTTTAGTTATTAGTTTTTGGTAGGGGTCTAATTTGACACACAAAGTGTGTCAGGCAGGCGCACTTTATATATCATTTTCACACCCTAGCAAAAGTGAAACAATAAATTGATAACGCCACCCGAAAACCAACAATGCGTATTTGCCTGTAATTAGGGTATAGTTTGCTACAATGTAATCTGTTATGAAACGCTATAATCCGAAAGACATCGAACCTAAGTGGCAGAAAAAGTGGGAGGCCGATAAGATTTATCAGGCCAGTGAGGATCGTACCAAGCCCAAGAAGTACGTCTTGGAGTATTTCCCGTACCCCAGCGGCGCGGCCATGCATGTCGGCCATGTTCGCAACTATACCATCGGGGATGCCATTGCTAGATTCAATCGAATGAAAGGTTTCAACGTGCTGCACCCCATGGGCTGGGACGCTTTTGGCCTGCCCGCCGAGAACTACGCAATCAAGAATAAAGTCAGCCCCCGCAAAGCCATAGATGAAAACACCGACCGCTTCAAACAGCAACTGATTCAAATGGGCTTTAGCTACGACTGGACACGCGAAATCGACAGCACCGACCCCAAATATTACCGTTGGACCCAATGGTTCTTCCTATTGTTACTCAAGCGTGGCCTAGCCTACCAGCAGGAAGCACTAGTTAATTGGGATCCGGTAGACAAAACGGTATTGGCTAACGAACAGATCATAGACGGCCGGGCCGAGCGTAGCGGCGCCATCGTCGAGAAAAAATCACTTAAGCAATGGTTCTTCAAGATCACTGACTACGCCGACCGCCTGGAGCAAGACCTCGACCACGTCAACTGGTCACAATCGATCAAAGTCATGCAACGGAACTGGATCGGTCGTTCCAAAGGCATGATTTTCACCGCGCCGGTCAAGGACAGCCAATTGCAAATCCAGACTTTCTCGGCGCACTTCGAGGCTTTCGCTGCCGACACGTTTGTCGTTATCGCGCCCGACCACCCTTTTCTGAAAGATCTGTTGGAGGGAACTCCAGACGAGAAAAAAGTTCTCGATTTCGCCGCCAAAATGGTCAAGAAACGCGATTCCCAAGGTTATGCCGACGAGGAAAATGTCGAAGGTATTTTCACTGGACGTTATATAGAAGATCCGGTCGGCAACGGCGACTTACCGATCTGGGTAGCCAGCTACGCTTTGGCCCATTACGGAACTGGTATCGTGAAATGTTCGGCCCACGACGAACGCGATTTCAGGTTTGCCAAGAAGTATGACATCGGGCTTAAGCCGGTCTTATTCCCGAAAGACGAAGCCGAGGCCGAAAAAGTCCGTAACCTTGAATATTGCTACAACGATATGCAACACGGAATCCTGGCCGAACCACAAGCTTTCGCCGGACAGGTAAGCGGTGAAATTCGCGAACCTATTATTAAATATCTGGAAGACGAGCAGTTGGCCGTTCCTCAAGTCAGCTACAAAATGCGCGATTGGCTGATCAGCCGCCAGCGTTACTGGGGCGCGCCGATTCCGATTATTCATTGTCCCCAGGACGGCGCGGTGCCAGTGCCGGAAGACCAGTTGCCGGTTGTGTTGCCAGAGGTCAAGAGCTACGAGCCAAGCGGTGATGGCCGCAGCCCGCTGGCCAACGTGCCGGAATTCGTGAATACTACCTGTCCCAAATGCGGCGGCGCGGCCAAACGCGAGACTGACACGATGGACGGTTTTGCCTGTTCCAGCTGGTATTTCCTCAGATTTGCCGATCCTCACAACGACAAAGAACCCTTCAGCAAGGACCTGGCCAAATTCTGGCTTCCAGTTGATGACTACATCGGCGGGGCCGAACACGCCGTCATGCATTTGCTCTACGCCCGCTTCTGGACCAAAGTCATGTACGACGAAGGCCTGATAGAGTTCGAAGAACCTTTCACGACGTTGCGCAACCAAGGCATGATCCTGGCTCCGGATGGCGCCAAGATGAGCAAGAGCAAGAACAATACCATCGAGCCGGACAGCATTATCGAACAGGGTTATGGCGCTGACAGCGTTAGGATTATGGAGCTGTTCATCGGCCCCTGGAACCAGGCTTCCAATTGGAGTGTCGAGGGTATGGGCGGTGCCTTCCGTTTCTTGCAGCGTATTTGGACCTTAGTCCAAGAATTTAATGATAGCGATGGCGGTTCCGGCGAGTCGGCCGAACTCCAACGCTCAGTACATAAGACCATCAAAAAAGTTAGCCAAGACTTGTCAGACCTAAGCTTCAACACGGCTATCGCGGCACAAATGGAATGCGTAAATGATCTCTACCGGGTCAAAGCCGAAGATAATTACGGCTCGACCGAGTGGCAATGGGCGCTGGAATCACTGGTTCAGCTAGTGGCGCCATTCGCGCCGCACATTGCCGAAGAGCTGTGGCAACAACTTGGTCAAGATGAATCCGTTCACACCAGCACCTGGCCGGAATATGACGAAAAGTACCTGGTCGAAGACACGGTTACCATAGTAATTCAAATAAACGGCAAACTGCGCGGCGAAATCCAGGTCGCGGCAGACTCTGACGAAGCAACAGTAGTCGCCGCTGCCAAGGCCAACGAGAAGGCTGGTGCCTACCTGAAAGACCAAACCATCCGCAAAACCATCTACGTTCCCAGCAAACTCGTCAACTTCGTCGTCTAGGCCTTCGCTGCCCATTTAGCCAAAACCTAACCGCATCCCTCTATACATGTATTTTATGGGATCAGGGTATTGTAATTTATCTTAAAATAGTCTATAATTTATATTCTATTATGATTCATCCAGCTTTTCAGGAAGTACCCGATCAGTATATTGCCGAAGCGTTTAGTGAAACGTTGTTGCCGGGATATTGTAAATTTACGGCATCTCCACACTCAGTCTATGATTTGGACAAGCAAGGCTATCCGCCGGTTCCGTCTCATTTAGTCGGTCTCACAGCCGCTTTTATCGATAGGGACGGCGTAACCGTAAGAAGGCTGGGGGCTTATAACTTTTCACCTGAACATACGCCGGAACGCGAAGAATTGGTAAAGGCTTATGAAAGTACGGTCGGGGGCCTCCAAGAACGTTTTCCCGGCCTTGAGCTGGATGCTATGGCTATGGGTTTCGAAGTGAGCCAGCCCGAATACGGAGCATTAGGCAGCTGGTGTATAGAAGCCACTCAAAGGGACAATAAGCGTCTTCTTGCCGCTCACCTTATTTCCGTCACTGCGGATAGGGGCGAAGTTGTTGACGCTCTTGTTTACCCGGCTGTTGTGTATAGGGAGCTGCCCTTGGCTTTCCGGAACGCGGTTGAGCCGCTCGCCCTCGGTCAGATACCGGGGATGGAAGCTATATTAAGCGAAGAGGACAGAGAGGCATTACGGCGAGAATTAGATCCGATTATGAAACTAGACAAAAGTTTACAAGATCCAGTTGCTGTCGCAGTAGCCGGGCTTTTGCCGCCTGCCGCTAACTTTCCAAGAATCTTAGATATTTACCTCGGGCAATAAG
>DASRLG010000018.1:0-2530 GCA_035648575.1 Candidatus Dormiibacterota bacterium | reverse complement strand
TCTTATAGTCGGCCAGCTTAATGTCGCCGACCGTTTCTACGTTAGCCGTGAACTCCAGGGTGCTGTAAGGTACGAATTTAGTGATCGCGATTTCGGGTTGGGTTACGGGGCGCAGCTTCTCCTGCTGGACGGCGTCGACATAAAGCTGGTTAACCGCTCGATCCAGGAACTCGGTTTGGAGCAACGACGGATCAAGTTGCTTCTCGACCAGGTTGGCCGGTGCCTTGCCGGGCCTGAAACCGGGTACTTTGGCGTCTTTGGACAACTGCTTGACGACAGCTTCCTTGGTGGCATCCAGTACGGCCTGGTCGGCGCTGATGCTTAGTTTGACGGTGGTGGGTGAAATTTGTTCTCGTTTGGTCTGCATAAGGAGTCAGTTTAGCAATTTTTGAAATTTTTTGCCAGTGCTAGCGCAAAATCGTCACCAGCAGCACTAAGGCGGAAACAAACCAGACAACTTCGACAACGGCGCCGATCGGGCGCTCGAACCACTGGATATCGCTGGCAAATCTCGCGTACCGGCCCGGTTGATAATCGAGGCCGCGGCGGGTTTTCAGGTACCCTTTAGCTGATACGAAGTCCGGTGAGGCGGCGGCAAAAGCGCAAACGGCGGCCAACAGCCAATGCTGCGGCCGCAAAACCGCCAACATAACGACCAGCAGGAAGCACAAAAAAGCTTCGGCGAATAAGTAATCACGGAAAGCCCGGCTCTTCAAAACGACTTTTTTGGGGAGGCCAGTACCGAAGTGCGGCAAGGCGTCGCAGACGAAGTGAGAGGCGACTGCCAGCGGTACGGCGGCTAGCGGCTGGCCGATTACCAGCCCGATGAGCGTTCCGGTTAAGGCGTGGTTAACGGCCGTCATTATTGGCGATGGTCCTCCAGGATTTTGGCGATTTTCTTGAGCTCGAGCGTTTGTTCGGCGCCGGTTTCGAGGTTTTTGAGTTTGAATTTGCCTTCGGCCAGTTCGGTTTCGCCAATAATCAGGGCGAAATTAACGCCTTTTTTGTCCGCCGCTTTGAACTGGTCGCCGAGCTTGCGGCCAGACAGGTCAACTGCCACGTTGATACCCAGAGCGCGCAGTTCGGCTATGGGCTTGGCAGCCGTGGCCGAGACATCGCCGATGAGTACGGCATAGACATCCGTCTCTGCTGCCAAAGCCGGCAGTAAATGATGCAATTCCAAGAAGTTGGCCAGTGTGACGTCGCCCCAGCCGAACCCAACCGTTGGCACCGGTGAGACGCCGAAGAGGCCAACCAAGCCGTCATAACGGCCGCCGCCCAGCATCGAGCGGTTATTGTCGGGGTGCTTGTCAAAAACTTCGAACACGATGTCGGTATAGTAGTCGAAACCACGCATCAGGCTGGCGTCAAACACCGCGTTTTGTATGCCTGCTGCTTTCAGCATGGCAAGCATGGTCCGCAACTCGGCTACCGACTCGTGGCCTTTGAGTTCGGACGGCAGCTTCGCCAGGTCCTTAGTATCAAGGATTGCCAGTAATCTTTCGACAATTCCGTTATTAAGCTTCTTCGGGCCAATAGCCCCATCGATTTTGGAAATAAACTCGCCGCGCTCCATCTTATGCAAGCGGTCAATCAATTTGCTGGCATCATGGGCTTCCTTTTGGCTTAGCTTGAGATAATCGGTGAGCACGTAGTCCATGAATTTACGGCTGTTGAGGCGTATTTCATACATGTCATGCTTGGCGCCAAAAGCTTTGAACATGGCGTCTACCAAGGTTATGACTTCGTATTCCGCCTCAACACCGGCCACACCGAAGATATCGACGTTGAGCTGCCAGTGTTCTCGCAATCGCCCTCTCTGGGGTCGTTCGTAACGCCACAAGTTGGGGATGCTGTACCAGCGCAACGGATAGGCCAGCTCCTGCCGGCGGGCGGCGACCATCCGGCTGACCGTCGGCGTCATTTCCGGCCGGATAACAACCTCGCGACCGCCTCTGTCTTCAAAAGTATAGGTCTGCTCGTTGACTATTTCCTCACCGGTCTTAGCCAGGTAGATCTCCAACGGCTCCAGAATCGGCGCGTCGTACTCCTCGTAACCAAAACGCTCGGCCACCTCGCGCCATTTGCCGAACATATATTTCTGCAAGCGCTTATCTTCAGGATAAAAATCGCGCGCGCCTTTATAGGGTTTGGTCGACAATGGCATGATTCGTTTAATTATACGATGGCTGCCGCTTTTATTCACTGTTTAGAAAAGACGGAAAGGCGGAACGGACAGCGCGGCAAGGACTTGGGCGCCAAGCAGGACACCGATAACGTTGAAAACTATATCCGATAATGAATTCCTCAACGATTCGTAGCCGAAGACGATACCGCGGCGCCCTAACAGAGGTGATAGGACAAATATTTCCAGCGGTTCCCATAGAATCATAATAAGCAGCGCCACCAAAGGGTTCATAACCCAGCCAAGCACTACGCCGGTAGCCACGTGGACTAGGCTCCACGTGTCATATAGTTTGTCGTTGCGCTTGAGTTTGGTTGTCATAATGTAAATTCACTGGTGCGGCGG
>DASRLG010000017.1:0-26141 GCA_035648575.1 Candidatus Dormiibacterota bacterium | reverse complement strand
ATTATTACCAGCACCGCCGTTATTCGTTGGGATATTTTGGTTTGATTAGAAAAGTATCGCAGGTATTTTTTAAACATGGTTCTGCTGTCTACATACTGCTTAAAGTGTAGCATGGAGCTACTGCCTACTTAGAGGACCGTATCTGTTGAACCGGTACTTCGTTGTGTGGCCGACAACCCGAAAATCTCTTGCCTGCCGACATGAAGTGTGCTATAAATGGTGGCAATATGGCTAAAACCATGAAGCACCGGTCGGAGCACCTCCTCCTCGCCCTTACGGGGTTGTGCTTCACCATGGTTGAAGCCTAGCCCGCGCTAACACGCGGCTCCAGCACAACCCGACAAACGTAATCAGGCTTCAACCGAAGCCTGATTTTTTAATTTTGGAGAGAAAATAATGAGAAATGTAATGTCAGGTGAAATAAAGCCAGACGCATATGACGAACTCGTGGTCGAAGCTAGGCATTCGATTGATCCTGAATTTGCATTGGTTCACGATTTAGTAGAGTCGGTCTATAAGGAGTTGGGAGCACAGGCTATGAAAGGCCGCCTATCAGATGACGGTACACCTCAATTCAGTCTGCACATTCCGGCCGAGAATGCCGCGGCCATGGAAGCTTTTAGCAATCGTCCGGCTTAGGAAAAAGGAGTTTAAAAATGGTTGCGAATAAAGAACGTGTCGGTACACCTGAAGAGGTTGGTATCGTTGAAGATGGTGAGGCTCAAGAGATTATACGAAGGGCTATGGAATCGGCCAGAACCCGACCTGATACGCCTCTGGATAGCGGCTATGGATTCGAATTTGATCCGCCTGCAGACACTTCTGGCAGCGAAGGGGCGGATGCCGGGGGTGTTTACGAAGCCCCGGGCGGCGTGGTATAGTCGTTTCATGTTTATGAGTCGTGAAGCGATAGCAACGTCCATTATTCCCCGAATTACGGGGTCGTGCTTCACCATGGTTGAAGCCTAGCCCGCGCTAACACGCGGCTGACGGCACGACCCAAATCCAAGATCAGGCTTCAACCGAAGCCTGATCTTTTAATTTTGGAGATGGAGACAACAAAAAATGTCAGAGAGAATTGGGGCCCAAGACCCCCTGTTACTAGACACCACCATGCGCGACGGCCACCAAACGCCAGGCGTTAACTTCGGCGTGGATGACAAGATAGAAATCGCCACGCTCTTGGCAGACATAGGTGTCGATATCGTCGAAGCCGGCTATCCCTTTTCCAGCCCGGCGGATTTCCGGGCCGTGGAGGAGGTTGCCAAGGAGGTTGGCGACAGGGTGATCGTGTCTTCGTTCGGGCGGATTACCCTTCCCGACGTCGAAGCCGCCTGCGAGGCCGTGGAGCCGGCCAAAAAGTACGGCCACGCTAGGGTTCACATCGGCATAGCCACCAGCGAATTACACATGGCGGAAAAACTACATATGACACGGGCACAGGTTCTCACGGCGACCCGTTTGGGTGTCGCGCGGGCCAAGGAATTCACCGATGATGTCCAGTTTTATGCCGAAGATGCTAGCCGGTCCGATTTTGATTTCTTGATGGCAGTCTTGATAGAAGCGGCTGGAGCTGGAGCAACAACCCTCATGGTGCCCGATACGGTGGGAGCCTGTGCTCCTGACCAGTACGGCAATTTAATAAGAAGTACTAAGGGGCGGTTGGCCAAGGAGTTTGGAGCTGGTGCCGTGGCCGTATCGGCCCATTGTCATAATGATTTGGGCCTGGCCACTATTAATACGCTGGCCGCCCTGGCCGATGGAGAAGACGGCGAAGAGGGCGCAGACCAGGTAGAAGCGGTGGTTGGCGGCTATGGCGAAAGGGCCGGCAACGCTTCATTGGAGGAGGTAGCCATCACCATGCATTTGCTTCCCCATCTGGTCAGCGGCCGCCAGTTGGGTATTGAAATGTCCGGACTGACACATCTGGCGAATACGGTCGCGGAGCTGGGCGGTGTGCCCTTGCCCCAAAGTAAACCGGTCGTGGGCCCCGCAGCCCACGAGCATAAATCCGGCATACACCAGGATGGGGTGGATAAAGGGCTCCGATCTGGCGTAAATACTATTTATACCCCCTACCCACCTGAACTCGTCGGCCAGGAAACGACCTTTTGCAACGATGCCCAGTCCGGTAAAGCCGGCGCCCGCAGCCGCTTGGAAGCCATCGGTATGGACGTGACACCTGAACAGGTTAAAGAAATTAGCGAAAAGGCTACTCTGCTGGCTGGCAACGAAGGACGCGACGTCGTGGATAGCGACTTCGAAGCGCTGGCTGCCCTGGTCACAGGCGAAGAACTAGTCGACCAGATCAAGTTGGATGACTTCACCGCCAGTAAAAGCAAAGGGCAACCGTCTTTCGGCAGCGTGGAAGTAGGTAACGTCAAGGAAACGGCTATCAGCACAGGAGGCGAGCTTGATGCCGTCGCCATCGCTATTTACAAAGCTACCGGTTTGAAATGCGAAATCAAGAAATGGAAAACCGGTATCAAAGTTCCAGGCTCCAACGCCGCGGTAGGCGTGTTTGGAACCTTGGCCATGAACGGTCATGAAGTTCGGGTTTATGCCCGTTCAACCAGCACCGTAGAAGCCGAAATCGAAACCTATGCCAAGGGGCTTAATATGCTTTGCCGAATACAAGAGCGCACGGTAGCTGTTACACCGGAGAGCTAAATTTTAGCTACAGCCGGTGGTAGAGCCGCAGGAGGTACAGACGTAGCAGCTACCGGCGCGTTGGGTTTGGTTGCCGCAGTTGTAGCAGATGGGCGCGGTGTCGTCTTTTTTGACTGCCTTAGGAGCCGGTTTGACAGACATGGCGGCGGGAGCTTCGGTGGTGGCAGTAGGAGCGGGCCTTGGCACGGCGACGCTAAGCGAAGGGGCTGACCGGGCAACGGTCAGTGATGGCGTCTCGGACTTGGCCTCGGCCACGACTACCGGGTCTTCTGTCAGGAGGTCGCTTTCGGGAAGCAGGCTGGTCTGGCCATCGGTCGGCATATCGTCGATCGAAGCCATGCCAAGTTCCAGCAAGTCGTCGAAACTCAGGTAGCTCAGGGCCAGGCGGCGGAAAACATAGTCTACTAAGCTGGAAGCGGTTCGTATCCGGGGTCATCAGTAATACCAGCTGGCGCGAAAGACATGCTGGTCAAGCCGTGGACGTAGCTCTTAAGCGGTACGCCGTACTGGAGACCATAGCTGATCGATATCGCCAGGGAGTCCATGATGCCGGCCAGGGTGGAGCCCTGTTTGGCGATCTTAATGAAGACTTCGCCAGGGGTGCCGTCCTCGAACTCACCGACGGTGACATAGCCTTTGCTGCCGGCAACTTTGAAAGCGATCGTCTTGGCGTTGCGCGACTTCGGTAGTTCACGGCGGATGGTGCCTTTGACAACATATTTATCGTTGACGGCTTCGGTGGCCGCGACCGGGGTAGCAGCGACGGTTGGCTGGGCTTCGGGGGCACCGGCTTTTTTGGCCATGCTTAGCGGCTGGGCGACTTTGCAGTTATCGCGGTAGATAGCAACGGCTTTGAGGCCCATTTTCCAGGAGTCGATGTGGATTTGCTCGATGTCTTCGACAGTGGCTTCTTCCGGCATATTGACGGTCTTGCTGATAGCGCCTGACAGGAAAGGCTGGACGGCCGCCATCATCTTGACGTGGCCAAGGTAGTGAATGGAGTTGTCGCCCATCGAGCAGGCGAAGACGGCTTCATGATCCTTCTTGAGGTGCGGCGCGCCGAGAATGGTCTTCTCTTCGTCGATGTAGGCGACAATAGCGTCGGCCTGCGGCTTGGTGTAGCCGAGGATCTTCAGGGCTCGAGGTACGGTTTGGTTGACGATACTCATGGTGCCGCCACCGACCAGCTTCTTAACTTTGACGAGGCCTAGGTCAGGCTCGATACCGGTGGTATCGCAGTCCATCATCAGGCCGATGGTGCCAGTTGGTGCCAACACGCTGGCCTGGCTGTTGCGAACACCGTAAAGCTCACCCAGTTCGACAGCTTCGTCCCAGGCGCCGGCTGCGGCGCTGAGCAGTTCTTCGGGCACTAGGCTGGCGTCAATCTTAGAAACTTCGGCCCGGTGCATGCGCAGAACATTTAGCATGCCCTCACGGTCTTTGCTGAAACCGCTGAATGGCCCGACGCGGTTAGCGATCTTGGCGCTGGTGGCGTAGGACTGACCGGTTAACAGCGCCGTTATAGCAGCGGCAATGGCCCGGCCCTCATCGGAGTCATAGGGCAAACCCAAGGCCATCAGTAAGGCACCTAGGTTGGCGTAGCCGATCCCAAGCTCCCGGTAAGCCTTGGCTGTCTTGCCGATAGACTCCGTCGGGTACTCGCTGTAGCCGACCAGGATCTCCTGGGCGGTAAAAATCAGCTCGGTGGTATGGATGAAAGCCTTTATGTCGAAGGTATTGTCCTCTCTCAAGTATTTCAGCAGGTTGATGCTGGCCAGGTTACAGGCCGAGTTGTCCAGGTGCATGTATTCGCTACAGGGGTTGGAGCCGTTGATACGGCCGGCCACCGGTGTAGTGTGCCATTTGTTAATCGTAGTATCGAACTGCATGCCGGGGTCGGCACATTCCCAGGCAGCTTCGGCGAACTGCCGGAACAGGTCGCGAGCCTTGACCTTCTTGACGCTTTTACCGCTAGTAACAGCGCGTAGGTCCCAGTCATCGTCGTTTTGGACGGCTTGCATAAAGTCATCTGTCACGCGGACTGAAATATTGGCGTTCTGGTACTGGACGCTGAAGCTGTCCTTACCATCTAGGCTCATGTCCCAGCCCAGAGTTTGCAAATCGCGGGCTTTGCGCTCCTCGATAGCTTTGCTCCAGATGAAATCCATGACATCCGGGTGGTCAACATTAAGGATGACCATCTTGGCTGCCCGGCGGGTTTTGCCGCCGCTCTTAATAGCACCGGCGCTGGCATCGGCACCGCGCATGAAGCTTAAGGGGCCGCTGGCCGTGCCGGCGCTTTTGCCTAAACGTTCTACAGAAGATCTAATAGGACTGATGTTGATACCCGAACCGGAACCGCCCTTGAAGATCATGCCTTCTTCGACGTACCAGTTAAGAATCGCTGGCATAGTGTCTTCGATACCTAGGATAAAACAAGCGCTGGCCTGTTGGGCGCGGTCGGCCGCGCCGATGTTAAACCAGACGGGACTGTTAAAAGCCGCCCGCTGGGTGGCCAAGATGTACTTAAGTTCCTCGCGGAAATCCTCGGCCTCGGTTTCGCTGCTGAAATAACCTTCCTGCGTACCCTGGCGCGTAACCGTGTCGACTACCCTGTCTATCAGGTGGCGCAAAGAGCTTTCACGCTCCTTGGAACCGGGCGTGCCGGTAAAGTACTTCTGGGCCACTATGTTAATGGCGTTCAGCGACCAGCCTTCAGGAAATTCGACACCACGCTGCTCAAACACCGGCGTGTCGTTCATCGGGTTCTTAATAATAGAATCACGCTTCGTCCATTTGAATTGGTCGTAAGCTTTGCTCTTGGGTGGGGTAAAAAGCCGTGCTACCCCTAAGCTGGTTGTCTGTGCCATAGTGGTTGTCCCTCGCTTGTCTTATGGTTTTTAGGTTTTTATTGTTTATGGTTTTGTTAGAGTGGCCGTATCCTGCTCTCGACAGATACGGTATCTAGGCTGCTATATGTTTGCCCTGCTTTACTAAAGATAGCTCTTCTTCGAAACCGGCTATATCTTTAAAGCGTCGGTAGACGCTGGCAAAACGCACATAGGCAACTTCGTTGAGCCGCGCCAATTGGTCCATGACCAGTTCGCCGATACGCGTTGAGCGTACCTCTTGGTCGCCGCATTCGTAAAGTTCCTGTTCGATCGCGTTAACGACTTTCTCAAGTTCTAGGCTGGTTACGGATGTTTTCTCGCAGGCCCTGTATAGCCCCGCTAGGAGCTTTGCCCGGTTGAACAGTTCACGCTTGCCATCGTTCTTAATAACGATGAGCTGGGGGCGTTCTAGGCGCTCGTAAGTCGTGAAACGATGCCCGCAACCATTACACATGCGGCGGCGGCGAATGGCTTGGCCCTCTGCCACGTCCCGCGATTCAATGACTTTGATGTCATCGCTTGGGCATTGGGTGCATTTCATGCTGCCTCCTCTTCATGGGAAACGAGCGTCCGGCTTCACGGCCGACGAACGTTTCCCTTACCATTAAATGTGCTCAGCATTTACCTTGCTATATGATGTTTGGTTTTCCACATATAGTGCTGCGTGTTTCTAATATACCCCCATGTATAGCGCTTTGCAAGCCATTTATCGCTGTATTATTTAGTACGGACTTTTAGGTGTAAACCCAGAAATTTCTATGATTTACTGTCGCTGGAGTCAGAATCGGAATCTTTGTCGTCGTCTTTGTCAGCGTCTTCGTCTTCTTTGTGGCGGCGGCTTAGGCGGCGCAGGAATGACGGCTTTTCGAGTTCGTCTTCCAGGCTGCTAGTTACTACTTCGCCGTGGATTGAGTCCTTGTCTTCGTCGGAGTCATCAGATGATTTGTCCTTGTCCGCCGACTCGTCTTCGTCATCGTCGTGGATAGACCAGATGTTGGGCATAGGCGTATCGCGAGTGAAGTCATGCTCGGCAGTCTGGTCATCGTCCAGGTTCATGTCGATTTCGGACAAAGCCTTCTCGTCCTGCTTGGCAGTTGTCACAGTGGTGTCACTGTCCAGGGACGGCGCGGCCTTGGAGCGGCCGGTAACGGGAGATGAGGAATCAGTAGACCGCTTAGCGAAGTACGAGGCGTCGAAGCCGGTAGCGACAACTGTAATGATGACCTCGCCGTCCAGTTCGGGGTTGATGGTGGCACCGAAGATAATGTTAGCGTCCGGATCGGCAGCGGTGGTAATTGCTTCGGCGGCGGCGTTAATTTCGTGCATGGCCAGGTCGTTGCCGCCGATGACATTGAATAGAATGCCGCGGGCACCATCGATCGAAACCTCTAACAGCGGCGATTCGATAGCCTGTTGGGCAGCCGCGACGGCCCGGTTCTCGCCAGAGGCCCGGCCGATGCCCATAAGCGCCGAGCCGGCCTTGCTCATGACGGCTTTGACGTCGGCGAAGTCGAGATTGATCAGACCGTGAACGGTAATAAGGTCGGAAATGCCCTGCACACCTTGGCGCAAAACGTCGTCAGCCACCTTGAAAGCTTCGGTCAGCGGCGTGTCACGATCGATAGTCTGCAGCAAACGGTCGTTAGGGATAATAATCAGGGTGTCGACGGCGCTACGGAGTCTTTCGATGGCGGTCTCGGCGTTCTTGCGGCGTTTCTCGCCTTCGAAAGCGAACGGCTTGGTAGCGAAACCAACCACCAGAATACCCATCTCGCTGGCTATCTTAGCCACGACGTGTCCGCCGCCACTGCCAGTACCGCCGCCAGCACCTATGGTGACGAAAACCATGTCAGCGCCCTCGATAGCCTGTCGGATATCTTCACGGGATTCTTCGGCTGCCTGTTCACCGGCTGCCGGGTCGGCACCGGCGCCTAAGCCGCGAGTGGCTTCTTTGCCGATGTGGATCTTCTTGTTAGCCCGGGAATGATGCAAGGCCTGGGCGTCGGTGTTAATAGCGATAAATTCGACGTTCTCGATACCGGCGTCAACCATGCGGTTGATGGCCGCGCCGCCGGCGCCGCCGACCCCTATTACCTTGATCTGCGCGAATGTCTCGATAGCTGGCTCAACGACTTGTGGCATTTTATTCCCTCTTTCCCTCAAAAACCTACCTGATATACGCCGTAGTATACGCCAGCTCCCCTGAAAGTTCAACAAATTTGCACACTGTTTTCGGCCTTATTTAGGATGCCAGCCAAACGGGCTATTTATTTGCGCGAGCCAAGCCGGTTATGGATCACTCTGCGCGACTATCCGGAATTTTAGTGTTCGAACATGCGAAACGGTTATGTCTATCTGGTGTTTTGGACTGTTTTTCGATGTAAAACGGCAGTTATGTTGTATAGTATCTGCAATGATAGAGCATTTGGCAATTTCTGAGCAGTTTCCAAAAGAAGCCGTGTCACCTTTAGTGGTAGGCATGAAGGCGGCCTATTTAGCTGGCCGGATTATAAACGAGGGTTACGGAGGGCTTCACGAAGTAACGGATAAAGGGCATGGCGATCTGGTTAGCGAAGTAGACGTTGCCTGTGATGAAGTTATAACTACAACGATCCGGGCTAGCGATTATGGTGACGAAGTAATTATTTCGGAGGAATTAAACCCTGACGCACCGCGGCCCGAAGCGGCTCACTGGATCGTCGACCCTCTCGACAGCTCAAACGCTTTTGAGTTCATGATTTCTGAAGACATGCCAGCAGTGTTAATCGCTCGCCAAGGCAGCGCCGACCCTGATACTGCTGTCGTTTACTTCCCTTTAACCAGCGAGTTATTTATAGCCGTGGAGGGTTACGGTTCATACAAAGGCGAAAATCGTCTGCAATGCGCCAATACGCCGCCGCTCGATAAAGCGTGGGTCGAACTGAATCAGTATTCAAACGCGCAGCTTGAGTCTCCCCTGTTTGCCGGTATGCGCAACAGGCTGCGTACCCCCGGCCGGGGTGCCAGACTAGTCACCACTCGCGCGCCCCATTCCGGTGTCGGGGTACGTATAGCCGAGAGCGGGCAAGCCATTTCGGCAGTCGTCCACGATAATGGCCCCAGCGTTAAACAAGGCGCCTGGGACGTCGCGGCGGTGGCGCTTGTCCTGAAGGAAGCCGGCGGCGTGGTTTTAAACTTCAAGGGCGAGGCTTATGACCCATTCAAGCCTGAACCTTTCTTGATGGCCGCCTCGCCTGAGCTGGCCGAAGAAATTATAGACCTGGCGGCTTAGCTGCCACGCCAAAACTGACACCATGTAAATTGGGCGTTTCGGAGCCTGCGAGCAGTTTAGTATTCATGCTTATGTAAGTTATACTCGGTGGGATGCACTCATTTGTTCTCCTTTTTGCAGGATTCTTAGCCGCTCTACTGGGGACTATGGGGGGAGGTGGCGCAGGCTTTGTTTCGATCTACGTCCTATTGCTATTCGGGTTACCCATTAATGCAGCTCTCGCCACATTCAAGTTCGGCGACCTTGGCTTCTCAACCTCACTCATAAATTTTGCTCGCCAAGGACTTTTTAAAAAGCAGATTTTCATGCCTCTATTACTGCTTGAATGTGCCGGCGCTCTAATAGGTACTTTCCTAATTATTCATCTCTCTGACACACTCCTTAAGTACACTTTGACGATCATATTAATACCGCTATTCGTCTTAATGCTATCTCATGGCAAGAAAATTAGACCTGGGAAAGCCAGTATCTGGTGGAAGCCAGTATATTTCTTTGGATCTGTAAGCCTTGGGGCCGTTCAAGCAGGCAGTTTTATTCAAATGTTTTCTCTTATGGATCTGCGCAAAGTTCCTGCCCTTGAAGCAGCGGCGAACCGTTTTTTGGTCGTATGCCCCTTTGAAGCTTTATCTGTGGCCATACTTTTATTATTTTCCGGGTTAGTCAATGTACGTTTTGGGATACCGCTTATTGCTGGTAATGTTGTCGGCTCATACTTTGGGTCAAAAATAGCCATTAGAAAAGGTAGCGGCTTTGTCCGTTATGCACTGCTATGCTTGATGGCAGCCACAGTTATAACAGTATGGCTTAAACGATACTAATCTTAGCGGCGGAAACGGTGGAACATGCCGTCGAGGAAGGCGCGGGCGTGTTCGGTGGTTTTGTTGCCGGCGCCGGGAGGCAGGTTTGGCAGGAGCAGCATGTCGAGGAGCATTAGGCCGACGACGGTGACAAAGGCTTGGTCTTCGACAGTGTCGACCAGGCCGCCAATGTTATGAAGTTTGCCTATGCGAGCCGGGAGCTGGAGTTTTTCGCGGGCCAGCTCGTCAATACCGGGGAGTTTTGAGCTGCCGCCGGTGATAACGATGCCGCCGGGCAGTTTGCGCGAGCGCTTGATCTTCTGGAGTTCCTTGTCGACGTATTCCAGGAGTTCTTCGGCGCGGGCCTCGACGATCATGGTGATTTCTTCGAAGTCGAAACTGTAGGTTTTGTTGCCTATTTTGACGGTAGCGGTGGTCTTTTTGACGCTGCTGCGGAGATTGGCGTGCTCGAGTTTGACGGCTTCGGCTATATCGAGGTCGGTCTTGAGGCCGATGGCTAGATCATTGGTTATATGTTGGCCGCCGATCGGCAGGACCGAAACGTATTGGACTTCCCCGTCCTCGAAAACGATAAGGTTGGTCGTGCCGGCACCGATGTCAATCAGGGCCGTGCCAGCTTCTTTCTGCTGGCGGGTCAGGACGGCTTCGGCGGCGGCCAAGCCGGAGACGGTGTGGTGGGTCGGCATGATTTCGGCTTTCTCAAGCGCCATGTCGAGGTTGCGCAGGTTCGGCGAAGAAGCCGTGACGATGTGGGCGTCGACTTCTAGGCGAACGCCGTGCATGCCGACAGGATCCTTGATGTTGCGCTGCCCGTCGAGGCTGTAGTTCTTAGCGAAGAACTGCACGATTTCGCGGTTGGCCGGCAGGCTGACAATGGTAGCCGCCTCTTCGACACGCAAACGGTCATCAGTGGTGATTTCGCGATTGGCAGCGCTGATAGCGATGACGCCTTCGGAGTTGAGCCCGCTGACATGGGCGCCGTTGACATTGACGGTAGCCCGCTTGATTGACATGCCCGAAATCCGCTCCGCCTCAGTCACGGCGTGTACGATAGCGTCGGCCACTTCGTCGACATGAACGACGGCACCACGGCGCATGCCCTGATTGGGCGACTGGCCATGGCCGATGATCGAAGGCATATTGCTGCCGTTTGGATCATACATACCGACGACGCAGCGAACAGTGCTGGTGCCGATATCAATTCCTATAAAATAATCTTGGTTTTGATTCATAACTAACCTTGCCAATAGTATAACGCTATTGTTTGCTAGGGGGCAAGCGGTGTTGCGAGAATTGGCACGCGGAGTGTCGCAGGAGGTGGCAGACGGCTTGGCCGCTCACGCTCTGGCATAAGAGCAAGTGGTAAAGCATCCATCGGCAAAGCAAGGCCAGCTTCGGCAAAAACATCAGCGCTGGCTTCAACCAGCAGCCTGCTTGAAGCAGCTACCTCTTCCTCTGACCCTCGCCCGACAAAAGCCAAACAAGGAATAGCCAAGTTATCGATTCCCATTGATGGCCTCGAAAGGCTCTGAACTGATTTTACCCTGCCATATTCCTCAGGAGTACTTGCCTTGCTCAGCGCGTTCATAGCGCCGGATATTGCTGTAACCATTCCCCGCTGGGCCGGATGAAAAATGACAAAGTCAGGACTAAGGACCTTGAGACCTCCACGTAAGCAATATTTAAAAGTAGACGAATCGATTTCTGGTTCGGTGAACTTCAGCCAGAACGGCGGAAACTTAAACCTTTCTTTTGAGTACGAGGGCTCTATTTTCTCTTGGCGGCCTAGTTCCCACAACACATGGTCTGTTCTTGATGGCATTGTCTGACCTTCCGTTGACTAATTCAAGTAATTTTAACAGTTGTGTTGTTGGTTAGTCAAATATATACTTTAATAAAACTGGCCTAGAGTCCGGTCAGGATTTCAGCGCCATCGGCGGTAATCAAGATAGTGTGCTCGAAATGGGCCGACCGCGAGCCGTCAGCCGTTATCACCGTCCAGCCGTCATCGGTTATATAAACCCGGTCCGTACCGAGAGTTACCATCGGCTCGATGGCGATGGTCATGCCGGCGCTCAGCCAGGGACCGCTGCCAGCCCGGCCGTAGTTGGGGATGTTGGGGTCTTCGTGTATCTCGTGGCCGACGCCGTGGCCGACCAGGTCGCGGACGATACCGTAGCGGTATTTCTTGAGGTAGTTTTCGATGGCCGCGCCGATGTCGCCGGTCCTGACCTGGTCATGAACGGCAGCTATGCCAGTTTGCAGTGCCGTTTCGGTGTTTTTGACGAGTTCGATGTGGCCGCGCTGTTTGGGCCGGCCGGCTATCAGGCTGATGGCGGCGTCAGTGATCATCGATTTGTACTTGACGCCGAAGTCCAGGCTGACGATGTCGCCGTCGGCAATGATCTTATCAGCCTTGGGGATGCCGTGCACGACTTCCTCGTTGATAGATACACAGATAATGTCCGGAAAACCCTGGTAGCCGAGAAAAGCCGGTTCGCCGCCAAGCTTCTTGAGTTCTTCGGCGGCTATGTCTGATAAATGCTTGGTCGACTGGTCGACTTCCAGCTTGGTTTTGAGCAGCTCTAGGACCGTAGCCAGCATTCGGCCACTATCGCGCATAGCCGCGAGTTCGCTGGCGGTTTTGACACGGGTCATCATGGCTTATAGTCCCCCTAGTCTGGTTTGTCCAAATATTTGACGAGGTCGTCGTTGACGGCTTCGACCGAGCGTTCGGCATCGACGTCAACTACATCTATGCCATGTTCCGATAGCCAGCTGAGCAGCGGCTTGGTCGAGCGTTCGTATTCGCTGAAACGGTATTCGATAGCGTCCTGCTTGTCGTCGATCCGGCCGCGGCTAATGAGGCGGTTCTTGACGGCCTCGCGCGAAGCTACCAGGTGGAAAGCCACCTTCAGCGACCAGCGTCCGGCTTCGGCCTGCTTGAGCAGCCATTCGGCCTGGGGAATCGTCCGCGGGAAACCATCCATCAACACCTGTTCGCTATCAGGGAGAGATTGGAGTACCTGGTCGACGATCTTGATGATTTCGTCATCATCCAGCAGTTCGCCGGCCAGCATCCGTTCACGCTGTTTGCCGGTAACGTACATGCGTAGTACCTCGCCCATCGAAATCAGGTGGAAACCGCGGGTGTCGGCTAGCATTTTGCCCTGAGTGCCCTTGCCTGAACCGGCAATACCCATCAGTAAAATCATTGCAGCTTCTCCTTGGCCAAACGGGCGATCACGGCCCCGTCGGCGGTCGCGCCGGCCTGTTGCTTGACCTGGCCGATGACCTGTCCCATGGCCTGCGGTCCGGCCGCACCGGTCTTGGCGATGGCGTCGTCAACTAACTTGGCGATTTCGACTTCGGAGAGCTGTTCCGGCAGGTAGGCTTCAATAATGACCTTCTCGGCCAGTTCGGCATCGGCCCGTCCCTGGTCGCCGCCTTGGACGTACATGTCGGCACTCTCCTGGCGCTGCTTGGCCTGTTTGCCGAGCTGGACCAGGACTTCATCGTCACTCAGGCCGCTGTCGCGTTTACCGGTGGCAACTTTGACGTTCAGCAATACGGCCTTCAGCCCGCGCAAAGTGCTTACGCGCCGGGCGTCACCGCCTAAAAGCGCAGCTTTAATATCCTGCTCGATTTTCTGCTCTAACATGTCTGTGAAGTCCTGTTTAGCGAAGTCCGAGCTTGATTTTCTTGAGCTTGGCCGCCTTGCGCTCCTGGCGGATAATCGCCTTGCGGCGGCGCTCCGGCTTGCTAATCGGCTTCTGGAAAAACTGGTTCTGTTTGGCCACGGCGATAGCGCCCGACTGCTGTACCTTGCGGTTGAAACGGCGCAGTAGGTTTTCGGTGGATTCTTTGGAATCTTTGCGGGTAACTTGTATCATGACTTGGCTATTGTACAGAACAGGGGTTGGATTTGCAAGGCTTTGGCGATGAAAAACGGGTTATCCTTAGCCCGTGACGCGCTTCTGCTGGGTGGAACGTTGTGATTTCAACACGATACTCTGGAGTTCGCGGAAGATCGGGAACTGTTTGTTAGTCGAGTAAACTTTGGTGTTGCCTTGGCGTTCGCTGGTCAGGAAACCGGCCTTTTCGAGGCGCTTAAGCTCGCGTTGGATGTTGCCGGCGTCTTCTTTGATAAGCTTGGCCAAGCCCCGTACGTGGGTCTTGAAGTCGGGATACTTAGCATAAATAACAATAATCTTACGGCGAACCCTAGAGGTGATAAAAACGTCTAACATACTCGTCCCCATTGAAATCCCTTATTGTTATCCGAACAACGGTTTAGACTTAGTATAGCGGGACGTTTGGGCTTTGGCAACAGCTTTTTAATAATTTCGGCGGGCCTAATCACGATAACCTATACTTAGTAGTATGAACTATTATTTCGTGTGGGTGCGCAGCAATCGTTACCACAGTAGCGAGCCGCTGACTTACGCCAGCGAGAAACGCTTGCCCACCGGTAGCATCGTCGAAGTGGAACTCCAGCGTCAAGCGGTGCTGGGGGTGGTCAGCGGGCCAACCAGCCAGCCCCGTTTCCAGACCAAACCGGTGGCCCGGGTTTTTGACCTACCGCCACTGCCATCACATCTGTTAAAACTAGCTAACTGGCTGCTCGGCTACTACCCCGCGCCCCTGGGTATTATGACCCAGCAACTCCTGCCGGCCAGCTTCTCTGACAAGCAGCTTGCCGTCCAGCCGCCCAAGGAGTTAAATCCGCCCGACCTGAGCGCCCTGCCACCGCTAACAGACGAACAACAGATAGCCCTGGCAGCCATGTCGGAACGCGATAGCTATCTGTTACACGGTATAACCGGCAGCGGCAAGACCAGGCTATACATCGAACTGGCCGCCCGGATGGTCCAACAGGGTAAATCGGCCATTATCCTGACCCCTGAGATCAGCCTGACCGCCCAGTTGGCCGGGAATTTCCGGCAAGTCTTCGGTGAACGAGTGATTGTCATCCACTCCCAACAGGCGCCCTCCGAACGACAAAAGGCCTGGCTGGACAGTCTGCGGGCGACCGAGCCTATGATCGTCATCGGTCCCCGTTCAGCACTCTTCAGCCCCCTGGCCAAACCTGGCCTGATAGTCCTGGACGAAGCCCACGAAAGCGCCTACAAGCAGGAGCAGGCCCCGCAATACCAAACCGGCCGGGCGGCAGCCTACATGTCTCAAATCACCCGTTCGACACTTGTCTTGGGATCGGCCACGCCCTCTGTTAGCGATTACTACCTGGCCGAGCAGAAAAACAAGCCGATTATCAGGTTAGACCATCTGGCCCAAACCCGTCCCCAGCCAGCCACTGAGGTAGTTGTCGTCGACCGCAAGGAACACAGCCTGTTCAGCAAATCTTCGTCGATGAGCCTGCCCCTGATCAAGGCCCTCGAAGGCGCGCTGGCCCGCGGCGAACAAGCCCTGCTCTACCTGAACCGACGCGGCACCGCCCGCTTGGTGATGTGCGAAAACTGCGGCTGGCAGGCCACCTGTCCGCACTGCGACCTGCCGCTGACCTACCACGGTGACCACCACGAGTTGCGTTGCCACAGCTGCAGTTACCACACGCCAACACCGGGCAGCTGTCCGGCCTGCGGCCACCCCAGCGTCATGTTTAAGACTGCCGGCACCAAAGCCATCGTCGACGAAGTTAAACGCCTCTTTCCGCAAGCTCGCGTAGCCCGTTTCGACACCGATAATCTCAAGGCCGAGCGTTTCGAACAACATTACGAAGCCGTGCGCGATGGCGATGTTGACATCCTGGTCGGCACCCAGATGCTGGCCAAAGGCCTTGACCTGCCCCGCCTCAGCACCCTGGGCGTGCTGCTGGCCGATACCAGCCTGTACATGCCGGATTTCTCGGCCCAGGAGCGAACCTTTCAACTGGTCAGCCAGGTCCTGGGCCGGATCGGCCGCGGCCATGTCGCCGGCCGGGCCATCATTCAGACTTACCATCCTGATCATCCCGTTCTAGCAGATGCCTTGAAGGGTGATTATAAGGGTTTCTACGAGAGAGAGCTGGTCGAGCGCCGGCAATTCCTCTTCCCGCCATTTTGTTATTTGCTAAAAATATCCGTCCGTCGGGCCTCGATCAAAGCCGCCGAAGAGGCTGCCAACAAGCTGAAATCAGATATAGAGGAGGCCGGTCACCATGTCCGCGTCGAAGGTCCCGCCCCGGCTTTTTACGAACATTTCCAAAACAAATACCAGTGGCAACTGGTCGTCAAAGCCCGCCAGCGCTCCGAACTCCTCAAGATAATCGCTGCCCTACCGGCCAACTGCTCCTACGACCTCGACCCGATGGACCTACTGTAGGCCTCAACGCGCGAAATTAAGCTCTATCGACTTTATAGCCAACTGGAGATCGGCAACTATTACCTCGGCAGTGGCGACCGGGTTAGTCGGGTTAGAATTTGTGTCAGTAGTGAAATTCTCCGGATTGGAACTATCAAGCAGATAAGGGGTGGCGTCGGGAAATATGGTCGGGCTGGACATACCTGATTCTTGAGCCGACCAGCCTTGGGTATGGGCATTGCCCAAACCTACGTCATTAGTGCTCCCTGGGGAATATAACGAATAGTAAGACTTACTCCCATCCGCATCAGACTCACCAACGTAGATCGCAACTACCTTGTTGGGGTCCGCCAGACCTTGAGAAGTTTGCCCGGTGGAAGCGACTTCCAGGTCAAGGTTTTCTTTATTACCTAGAGCATCTTTCGTAGAGCCGGTAAACTCTGTTTCAAATCTAGCTGGAGGTTCACTTGAGGACTGCATAGCCACAAGATTGGAGTGTCGGACTAGGAAACCTATAAGACTCCCAGCCTGGCGTACCATACCAGGGTGGATTACTCCACTTAAAGCATGCTCCGTACGGCCATCATATTTTTTGGGGGCATCTCCACATCCAGCGAGAGCTAAGGCGGCAGCCGCCACCAAGGCAGTACCTTTAGCCATTAGGTTCCCAGATCGGTTTGCCTTCGCAGGTTTACGAATCATATTGTATTATAATACACTATTTATACGGAAAATCAACTGTTCCCTCACTCTCTTAATCAGGTATACTTATCAGGAATTATGACCAAAGAAGACATTATCGCGCTGCCCAATCCGCACTTGAGGCAAAAATCACAACGAGTTGGTATTATCACGCCTGAGATCAAGCAAATCGTGGCTGATATGCAGGCCGCAACGATTGATTGGGACAAAAGCCGGGCTCACGAAGTCGGCGTGGCCTTGGCCGCCGTACAGATTGACCGTTTGTATAAGATCGTCGTCATTCGCATCAATTACAACGACAAGGAAGACCATAGTTTTACGGTTTTCATTAATCCCCAGATTGCCAAGCTGGAGGGCGAGGTCATCGAGGATTTCGAAGGCTGCCTGAGCGTGCCTAATATTTACGGCCGGGTTCCCCGCCACAGCAAGATCAGGGTCAAAGCTCTGGGGCTCAACGGCAAGGAGTTCCGCGTCACCGCCGAGGGTTTCCTGGCACGCATTTTCCAACACGAGATCGACCACTGCGACGGGCTGGTTTTCATCGACCGCATCAAGGGCCAGGCCGAAGCTTTCTTCGAACTCGATGACGAGGGTAAATTACAACCGCTGGACTACAAAAAAGATGTCGAAAAAAATCCTATTCTTTGGTAACGAACGCCTGGCCACGGGCGTTCATAGCGGCGTGTCGACGCTGCAGGCCCTGCTGACCAGCGGTTACGAAGTCGCGGCCATTGTCGTCGCCCAGGCTGAAACCGCTAAATCACGCAAGGAACGCCAGCTGGAAGTATCGGTTATCGCCGCCCAGTATAATATTCCTCTACTGTCACCCGCTGATCTCCTTGAAGCCCGCGGCCAACTGGCCGGTTTCGGAGCCGAAGCGGCCGTCCTGATTGCCTATGGCAAAATCGTGCCCTCGGCCATACTTGATCTCTTCCCGCGCGGCATTATTAATATCCATCCTTCCCTGTTGCCGCTGCATCGGGGGCCGACGCCGATCGAGAACGCTATTTTGAACGGCGATACTCAAACCGGCGTTTCCTTGATGCGCTTGAGTGCCCACATGGACACCGGTCCGGTTTATGCCCAGCAGGTAGTGCATCTGAAAGGCGACGAGACCAAGCAGGGTCTGGCCAATCAGCTGTCAGCTATCGGCGTCGACATGGTGCTGGAATATTTGCCGAAGGTGCTTGACGGTTCGGCCCAACCGAAGCCACAAGACGAGACTGGTGCCACATATGATCATTTAATTCATAAAACCGACGGGCAGCTTGACTGGACCAAACCGGCCGCCCGACTGGAGCGCGAAGTGCGAGCTTATGCTGGTTGGCCGCGCAGCCGCGCCAGACTTGGCTCGACAGATGTGATTATCACTGGTTCGCGCGTTCAAAAAGGCCGGGGTGAACCCGGCGCGCCAATAATTGATTCCAGGCAGCTCGGTGTCGGCTGCGGCGAAAACATCCTGGTTATCGACAGTTTGATTCCGGCTGGCAAAAAAGAGATGTCCGGCGCGGCCTTCTTAGCTGGCTACAAGATCAGTTAAAACTGGCCCTGAGGGGGCGGCCCGGCTGGTGGCTGCTGCCCAGGAAACGGTGGTGATTGGGGCGGAACCGGGTTCGGCATGGGAGCCGGGTTGGGATTCGGGTTCGGACTTGGAAACGGCGAAGGCTGGGGCGGACCGGCCGGTTGGGGCTGGTCGGCGTAGGGTTGCGGTTGTGGCGCGGGAGAAGCTGTCGGCGCGGGAGCGCTGAAACCGGGAGTCGGCGGCGCGACGGGCGGCGGAGGTGCCTGTTCAAAACCGGATGGAGGTTGAGACTGGAACTGAGGTTCCGCCGGCGGTTGCTGGAAAGCCGGTTGGGGCGGCGGCGTAGAGACCTGGGCCTGCGGCTGGACCGGTGTCTGAACCTGAGCTTGGGGCATCTGGGACTGCGCGGCCTGGCTGGTAGCCAGGATTTGCGGCGCCGATTGGGCGACTTCAGCCTTGAGCTTGTCGAATTCCTGCTGGACGATTTCCTTGTAGTTCGGGAAGTTTGTCTCCAGCCACTTGAAAGCGCCGGCGTCATCTTTGGCTTCGAAATAGCGCTCGAACTCGTCGAGCTGCTCGTTGGTCATCTGGTCGGCCAGGCGGACGCCGACCCGCATTTCCAGCGTTTCGTAGATATGCTTGAGGAAGCTGTTCTTCTCGGCTTCCGGCAAGCCGCCGAGACCAATTTCTACCAGTAGGCTGTTATCGATTTTTAACATAAAACTATTGTATCATTCTCTATTACGATTGTCCCCCGGCGGCTGATCCGCCTCCGTGGGAGCGGCTTATAATTGGCGTTGGATGGCCTCGCGGGTGAAGACTTCTATGCGGTCGCCCTCGACCAGGTCCAGGCGTTTGGGCGTCTTGAGGCTCAGGCCGCACATTTCGCCCTCGACGACTTCTTTGGCTTCGGCCGGGCCGCGTTTGAGGCCGGTGACTTCGACTTCCATAAGTTCTTCGTCACCGCGCGTAACGCGGGCCAGGGCCGGTGACGTAAGTTTGCCCTTGGTGACTTCGCCGCCGCAGATAACGGCCGTTTTGGTGGTGTTGAAGACGCCTTTGACAATCAGACGGCCTAGTTCGGTTTCGACGATCTCCGGACTTAGCAGATTGGACAGCTCGGCTTTGACGTCATCGATTAACTCGTAGATTACCTTGTAGAGGTGGATTTTGATCTTGTCGCGGGCGGCCTGCTGGCGGCTGCTGGCTGACAGGCTGACATTGAAGCCGTAAACGATGGCGTGACTGGTGTGCGCCAGGTGAAGGTCATTCTCACCGATCGGACCGATGCCGGAACCGACGATACGGACTGAAACCTCATCGGTATCCATGGCCTTGAGACTGTCTATAACAGAGGTCAAGGAGCCTTGGACGTCAGCTTTGATTATGACGTTGAGTTCCTGCATGGCGTTATCGCGGTTGATCAGGCGGATCAGCTCGGAACTGCCGATGTCCAAGTGGCCGTCGCTGGATTGTTTGTCGCTGGCGGTCTTGGAAGCTTCGGCACGGGCTGTTTTCTCGTTGCTGACGGCCGTGAACTCATCGCCGAACTCCGGCAGGGTCTTGAAGCCGGTGATCGTGACCGGCATCGACGGCGTAGCTTGCTTGAGGGGTTTGCCCTCGGTAGTCTCGAGGTTGCGGATCTTGGCGTAGCTGCCGCCGGCGATGATGAAATCGCCCGGCTTGAGCGTACCGGTTTCGACCAGGGCGTGCGCGACCGGTCCGCGGCCCTGCTCGACGTGGGCTTCTATAATCAAACCGCTGGGCTGGACATCAATATCGGCCTTGAGCTCTTCGACATCCGTTACCAACAGGATCATGTTTAACAGGTCGGGGATGCCTTCTTTGGTCTTGGCCGAAACTGGTACGACGACGATGTCACCGCCCCATTCTTCGATCAACAGGTCGTTTTCGGACAATTGCTGTTTGATACGGTTGAGGTCGGCGCCCTCTTTGTCGATCTTGTTGATGGCGACGATGATCTTCACGCCGGCTTTCTTGGCGAAACGGATGGCTTCGACGGTTTGCGGTTTGATGCCATCGTCGGCCGCCACTACGATGATGACTATATCCGTCAAAAGCGCCCCGTGCTCGCGGATGGCGGCGAAGGCTTCGTGGCCCGGCGTATCAAGAAAAGTGATCGCCCGACCGTCATGCGTTACCTGATAGGCTGAAATGTGCTGGGTGATACCGCCGGCCTCGCCCTTGACGACGTCGGCACCGCGGATAGCATCAAGCAGGCTGGTCTTGCCGTGGTCGACATGGCCCATGACGGCTACTACCGGCGGGCGGCTGGCGGCCTTGTCGCTGGCCACCGGCTTGTCGCGCTTAGTGGCGGCCGCTTCAGGCGCGGCCTTCTTGGCCAGTTTAAGCTCCAGGCCCAGTTCCTCTACGATAATCTGGGCGGTATCGAAATCTATCCGTTCGTTAACGGTCGCCATGACACCGTTTTTCATCAGTTCGCCGATCAGGCTAGAAACCGGAATCGACAACCGTTCGGCCAGGGTGCCGACGGTGATCATATCTTCGATTTCGATGGTAGTGGTTTCTTCACTCATGTCGACACTCCTTTCTGGCCCTTCGGCCGTTAACTTACGTACGCATGCTATTTCTTGGCTTCGGTTTCAGTTTCAGTTTCAGCCTCAGTTTTGGCTTTAGCTTTGGACTTAGGCTTGGACTTGGCTTCTTTCAATGAAAGGGCGATTTTGCGGTTCTCGGTATCGATATCCAACACCTTAAACTGCTTCTTCTCGTTCAGCTGGAATAGTTTCTCAGGGTCAACCGCGTCATCATCGCTCATTTCCGAAACGTGGACCAGGGCCTCGACGCTAGGGCTGATCTGGACGAACGCACCAAATGGCGTGATGCGGGTTACTTTGCCTTCGACGACATCGCCGGTTTTGAAGGCTTTGACCTGATCCAGCCAGGGGTCTTCGCTCATCTGTTTGATGCTCAGGCTGAGGCGGTCTTTGTCGATGCCGATAATCTTGGCTTTGACGGTTTCGCCGACTTTGACGTAATTGCGTGGGTTGTCGACCCGTTCCCAGGAAATTTCGGAAATGTGAACCAGGCCTTCGATGCCTTCGACGTTAATGAAAGCGCCGAAATCGATTACCCCGGTAACAACACCTTCGACGACGTCACCGACCTTAAGTTCGCTGAAACGGGCCTGCATGTCGTCCTTGACGGCTTCCTTCTCGGAGAAGATAAGCTTGTTGTCCTTGCGGCTGACGTCCAGCACCCGGACGCGCAGGGCTTTGTTGGTCAAAGCGTGCAGCTTCTGTAGGATCTCATCCTTGTCGGCACCGCTGACCCGCGGATAGTGACCGGCTGCCAGTTGCGACACCGGCAGGAAGCCGCGGATGCCTTCCAATTCAACCAGCAGGCCGCCCCTGTTAGCGTCATACGGTACGACCTCTACTATTTCGTTAGCTTCGTGGACTCGTTGTAGCTCGTCCCAGCCGCGGTCCTTGACTGCCCGCTTCATGCTGAGCAAGGCGTGACCCTCTTCCATTTCCGGATCAATGACGCTGACCGTGACGCTCTGGCCCGGTTCCAGCTTCTGGCCGTAACCGATCTCCCGGCGCATAACTACCCCGACGCCGGCGGCGCCCAGGTCGATCCAGACTTCGTTCTTCTTAATTGACGTAACCACGCCCTCGACGGTATCGCTGGCGCTCAAACCCGTGATGTCGCTGCTAGCCAGCAGCTCATCCATTGTTAATACTTTTGTTGACATGTCCCCATGCCTCCTTCGTGAATGTATTTCTTCAGCCGCAAACGGAGGTTTTAGTTCAAAAACTTCCGCTTTTCACTTAACACCAGTTAGTTTGCTGACTGTAAGATTACTTCTATTGTATCTGATAAGCCGGGTTTAGTAAACCCCGTTAAGCCCGGCCCTGATAGACGTTTATTAAATATGCTAAACTGGCACTATGTACGTGGGGATAGATATCGGCGGCACCAAAACTCTGGTAGCCAAGCTGTCCGACAAGGGCAAGATTCTTGACAGCCGCCACTTTCCCTCCAATCACGACTACCAAGCGTTCCTGAAGGATTTGGACGAAAATCTGCGGCAGCTGGAACTTGAGGGTTCATTACTCTGTTGCGCCGGTGTTCCCGGTTTGCTTGACCGCGAGGCCGGCACGGTCCACGCCCTAGGCAATTTACCCTGGCACGACAAACCGATCCGCGACGACATCTCCAAACTGCTCGGCGGCGCGCCGGTAACCATCGAAAACGATTCCCGCCTGGCCGGCCTGTCCGAAGCCCGCCTTATCATGGATAAATACAATGACATCCTCTTCATGACGGTCAGCACCGGCATCGGCGGCGCTTTTATCCAAAAAGGCCGGATCGCCAGCGCCCTGCGGGACACCGAAATGGGCAAAATACCGCTGTTGCACGACGGTGAGTACATCCAGTGGGAGGAATTCGCGGGCGGCCGCGGCGTCGTTAAGCGTTTCAACCAACGGGCTGACGAGATTACCGACCCCGCAGTCTGGCGCGTTATCGGCGAAAACATCGCCTACGGTCTCGGTGCCGTTTGCTCGATTATCCAGCCGGAGGTAATCATCCTGGGCGGCAGCGTCGGGGCGCACGCCGATAAGTTTAGTGGTACCATCCTCGAATTCCTGTCCGAACACCTGCACCCGGTAGTCCGGCGGCCGGCAGATATCCTAGCGGCCAAACGCCCGGACGAAGCCGTGATTTACGGCTGTTATGACCTTGCTAAACAGGTCTATAACGATGGATGAACTGATAGCCCGGCTGCGGGCTGAGTTCCCTAAACTGAATTTCACGTCCGGCAAACAATTTTACTGGTCGCCCGAAACCGAAGAAATTTTCTACAAAGCCGAAGCCCGCGGCCAACGCGCTGTCTGGTCGCTGCTGCATGAAACCGGCCACGCCCTGCTCGGACATCGAAGTTACAAGGCCGATTTCGAACTGCTCAAACTAGAAGTCGCGGCCTGGGAGCGCGCCCGCGGCCTAGCTGGCGACCTCGGCCTGACAATTGACGAGGACCACATCCAAGATTGCTTGGATACTTACCGTGATTGGCTATACAAACGTAGTATCTGCCCGAATTGCACTACCAAGTGTCTCCAACAGGGGGATTTTGTCCACTATCGTTGTTTTAATTGCCACGCTACCTGGCGAGTCACGGCCAGCCGCTTCTGCCGCGCCTATCGCCGCCGTAAAGACATCCCCCAATCAGCCAGCCTACACCTGTCAGCCAGTTTATAAACTAAAACCTCCGCTCGAAAGCGGAGGTTTTATTAAATGCCTTAAGATCTAAACAGTAACTGTTGGCTCTTAAGCGGCCTTTTTGGTGCGGCGTGAGATACGTCCGCCCTTGGCACCGGCTGCGCGAGCTAGTTCACGGTTGGCGTAGAAGCCACCGGTCTTACCGAGCTTACCACCCTTGGCACCGATTTTGGCGTAGAAATCCGCGCCGTATTTGTTCTTGTTGGTTGCGGCAGCGGCTTGGCCGCCAGCTTTAGTTCCTGCCATTGTTTTATCTCCCTTACCTTATTTAGTCTCTCGATTTGAAATAAAAAAGGCTCCTGCTCTTAGCCGAGCAAAAACCCTCACTGTTTCTTTCGAAATCCTGCTTATGATATCACGCTATTGGTTTGACGTCAATAAGATTATACGCTTATTCTTGCTAATAGCGGCTACAGGGGTTACAATTGACGGCCATGACCGGCGAAAGAACTATCGGCGTCAATGATCAGGCGGCAGCCGCGGAGATTATGGCCAAGACTTACGAGCTGCTGGAAACGATGGCTCTAGTAGGCTTGGAAACTCCGGATGTCAAAACGCCAGAGGCTATATACAGGTCGCGCGCCTGCCAGGAAACATCGGACGCGGTGACCCGAATAGCCCACGAAATGGGAATTGCGGCCTCCAGGGAATCCCATCACCATCAGCAGCATCATATAACTTCGTTCGGGCCTCTGGACCGATTTCCTAATGACAATGACCCTGTCATCTGTTTGACCTTGGGCCAGTTCGAACCATCCGACCGCAGCGGCACGAGCTTTTTCGGTGCCCGCGGAGACCTGGCCCGGTACTTCCCATTTAGCCCGGTTTACGCGGATGCTTTCGGAGTCGGCTCAATCGTATTCCGTCACGTAACACATGTCCCCTACGTTCCAGAGCAAGATTCGGATCCTGAGGCTAGGCTAGCGCACCGTTGGCTGGCGACTACGACCAGAGATGTCGCCACCGGCGCTTACCCGATGGGAGAAGTAAGCATGGCATCATTCGCCGAATTACAGGCTAGCCTACCCCCGCGCAATTACTAAAAAGAGTCTCCGACAATTGGTTGTACGTCAATAGTTAACGGTCTTTCAACCAAAGTGAAACTGGCAGTTACTTAATGTCTAGCAAGCGCGGATTTAGGCGGTAAAGGATATAGTCCGTTACCCCAGGAAAGTCATCCTCTAGTTCAACTAAGACCTTAAGCCTGGTGAGGTTTGACCGCGACGTAAAATCCAAGACATGATCAGGATTGGTTATATCTCCTCTCAGAATATCGCTGCCGTCCTCGGCTGTTTCCTCATCCTTACTGGATGTTGCATAATCACTTGTAAACTCAGGGGCGCCGAGCAAATCACTACCAAAATTTTCGATTCTAGTTGTTATATCACTATAGGCGGTGTGATTAGCTGAGTAATCGAGTGGGCTGCCAAAAAGTGCATGACTTAGTTCATGATCGAGAGTCTTTCTGTAATTAGTCATGGGTATGCCTAATATTCTTTCAGTACTCCTGAGAACGATGTTGGTTCCATCCCAATCGGCTACTGCCGTACCGTATAAGTTCACACCCCCAAGATTTTCACCAAAAGCAAATTGAATGCCACCCTGTATATCTGGATTCGATCCAATAGCTTTCTTAATAATAGAGCTGGGAAGCCGTCCAAACGCATCGATTATTTGTGTACCGGCATACTGAATATCCGAGTTAAACCCACTACTCTCTGTCTCTGCAGCCGACAATGTTGGCGATACAGAGCTCACTGCGTTAAAGTGACTCAAAAAGTCATCCATTACAGCTAAGGATTGGTCTGTATTCTTAGACGCCGCTAATCTAGCTTGATATTGTTTGATAGTTGCATCCCTCATAATTTCTGATTTGTGAGTCTGTTCATAGCGTTGAGCACGTCCGATTATGGTTTGGAACCTATGGCCATCCAAGTCGCCCATGCTGCGGGCTACCCTATCAACAGCTCGACGATATTCCGCCGTCATGACATTGCCATCAATAACTGTCTCTGTTCCATCACTATTACCTATAACTGTCGTGCTGTTGTCATAATTCTCTAAGCCAGAGAGCTTACTTTCAACATATTTTTGGGCATTGTTGCTACCGTCCATCACATGGTCATAAATACCGCCAGGCAAAGTGACGGCTTTGAATGAAGCAATTGCTAGTGCGGCTGCACCGATCCGAGTATAACGGTCCCGGCGTTTACCCCGTTCACGAGCCATTCGAGGCGTTTCGTACACTGGATGCGCAGCTTCTGAAAGCGTGATTCTTCCATATAGCCAGCCATCGACACTTATACTGCTCCACTTGCGGTGTCTGGGGTCAGCCGGCAAGAGAGTTAGACCGCTGCCCTCCTTACCTCTCAGCGATTCCTTTTTAGATTCATCCAAGGTAATAGCTTTTTCACTGATCAGTCCATCTTCTGACCGGGCAACTCTGTGGACTATTAAGGGGGTGTCGGGTTGACCTACCTCTTTTGTAAATAAAAGAGTAGTGGGTTGGTCCGGGCCATCATTTAGCTCAGCGATAGCGAGGATGTCTACTTCGTGACTTTTGCCCCCCACTTCTATAGCATCTTGGCCAATGGGTTGTAGGCCATTAGCCATGTAGATTGCCAGGCCACGATGCAAGGTAAAGGTCGTTATGTCTTGCTGACGGATATGTTCGGCTGGCAAGAATGATTCTGGTTTGT
>DASRLG010000016.1:0-5714 GCA_035648575.1 Candidatus Dormiibacterota bacterium | reverse complement strand
GATATATATAAGACGTTGGCCTTAATCACTTTGGCGTCATTATTATATGAATAGCCGCCGGGTAAGTTTTGCGGGTAATAGAGCGGGATTGAGACTTGTTGGCTGATCTGTTGTCCGTAGGCACCGGATTTGCCTGGTTTGGGGTGGCTGGGTTTGAAATAGGCGTAGCCCGCGCCGGCCAAAATGAGCGCGATGAGAATAACGAACGCCGGGAGAACCTTTTTTTTAAATACTTGGCTGGCCAATACCGCGGAGACCGGATTACGGCGAGCAGCAATCGGAGGCTCGGGAGCAGAGGCCGGTTGATTGACAAACTCCCAGTTAGATCTGTGGCGCGGCCCTCTCTCAGTCATACCTAATAACATAGCTCAGACATAGTCCTAGCACAAGCACGTTTACCTGTTAGGCCAAATTTGTTAATCTTAGGATGTAATGGGTTTGTGAGCGTTCTAATACAAATGAGACTACATACAAAAAAGGCGAAGCGGTACCGGTTCAGATGGCTCATAGCCTTAACTGTGCTTTTGGTGGCCGGCGGGCTCGTCATTTATCTCAAATTCGCCTCCGCCGCTTTCCTAGGTAACTTCGGAACACTGTCATGGGGACAAGGTATCACGACATCGAGTACCACCAGGGGTAGAATCAGCATGAGCCGTTATACTTTTGGCAGTCCCGGTACCTACGGCACACGCTTTACGCAGGCACAGGTCGCTAACTCCGCCATCCAATTCGTGGCCAACGCCGCCTCCCCAACCAGAAACGAGAAGATGGTCGGTTTCCAGCTCAATAATGGCAGTTTATACATGGATCAATGCACCGGTGCCTGCTCAGCTACATCTGACCTAAATGCCGTCCTATGGCACCAAACCATCGTCGGCAGCAATGTCGTAACCAGGGCCTTCGACGTAGCCTACGAACAGGAGTCAGGCCGGGCGATGGTAGTGTATGCCGGTAACACCACCGGTAAACTCTACTACTGTATATATGACGGCACTAACTGGGGACCAGTATCCACCTGCGCGCCGACTAACGGTGTGAACGACATCACCCTCAGCGATGGTACCACCACCTTAACTGGCACACCGGAATGGGTCAGGTTAGTACCCCAAGGCGCACAGTTCAATGATATCCGCGGCAACAATATCTTGTTAGCGGTCGAAGATACTAATAAAAACATCTTCACCGTGCGCTGGAACGGCTCATCTTGGGACGCTACAGATAGACAGGTTCTGACAACCACCGGTGGCGCTACCGTTGCCACATCTGATAGCGGCAACATCAATCCACAGTCATTCGACATTGGCTGGGAAAGCGACTCCGGCATGGAAATGGCCGTCTATGCCAACGGCACTGCCCTGTCATATCGTACATCGACCGGTACTGGTTGGAGCAGCGCTACCACTATCTCAACCCTAGCTTCGGCCGCCCAATGGATAAGAATAGCCTCCGATCCGCATAGTAACCGTATGAGTATGATGACGTCGTTTGGTTCGACGGGAACAGTGGGGTCCACAGCAACCGGCACACCCTATATCTGGAAAACCAACGGCACAACTGCCGGTTGGACATCAGGCGTGACTATAACTATGGCTCAAGATGCCGGACAAAACGTTAGTACCGCCTGGCTTAAGGCCAATTCCGGGACGACCGCCAGAGCAGCCTTCAGCGCCTCGGCAAACGCCAATACCGGGCAACCGGATTGGTTAGCCTGGACCGCAGCCTCTGGATTCGTAGCGTCCTGGTCGGCGCTTGTCACGGCATCAGGCGACATTATCGTCGGCAATGAGATGTCGCCTTCCCCAAACTCAGACATTATAACCATGATCCAGAACGATCGTGACGGCAGAATGGACGCCAGAACATTTAGTGGTACAGCCTGGGGCGCCCTCATAACAACCAACCTGTCGACAACGCTGGTTAATACCACAACCGGGAGGACCACTAACAAAACCTACACTCAGAAGCCCTACCAATACACCTATAACCCCTACGCGGCCTGGTCGCTCAACTGGCAAGTCTTCGATGACGAAAATAACGTCACCCCCGGTACATCCTTAGCGCCCGAAGACACGACAGCCGATGTCACCCCCAATGATATAGTTCGTCTCAGGATGAATTACGCCGAACTGGGCGGTAACAGCGAAAGTGACACCCGCAAAAAACTCCAATATTCGTCCGGTGCCGGCTGTCCAGACTCCAGCAGCTGCACCTGGACAGATGTTGACGCGCAGGCCGGAGCCGGTATTTGGCGCTACGCCAGCGGTGCCGTAGCCGATAACGCCACTATAGCGTCAACCCTGCTTCATGGTTCGACAGCTCTCGGCTACGAAGTAACAAACGGCACCGCCTCGGCTTCCGGTGACCAGCAAAACACTAACGACGTCCAGGAATATGACTACACCCTCCAAAATAACGGTGCCACCATCGGCACGACCTACTACTTCCGCGGCTATGATTTCGGACCAAGCCTCTCAGGTGGCGCATCAACCAATTTAAACCCGATCCTACGCGAACAAATATTGGATATCAACGGCACCGAAGCCACTAACTGCGCCAATGGCACCGCGACTTGTACCTACCCTTCCATAGAGTCCTTCACGTCCGCGCCGCAAGCCCCAATCATCTACGTGCCGGCGAACGGTGCTACCGGAGTCGCCATCTCGCCTACTATCCAGCTACGAACCTCCGACCAGCAGGCAGATTATGTCGAATATGTGATTGAGTTGTGCCTTGCCAATTCTTGGCCTTGTAGCAGTGGTAGTATTAACTTTGACCAGACTGTCAGCCAGACCGGTTGGATAGAAAAAGATGGTAACGGCGGAAACGCCTATTTGACCAGCGGTGTCAGTGAAGCCAGTTCGTCCATGGGGGAATACGTTGTGAGCCCGGGGGTGCTCACGGCCAATACCACGTACTTCATCAGAGCCAAAGCCATTGACCCTGGAGGCAGTAACACCTATAGCCCTTACTCGTCGATAGGTAGCTTCACCACCGCGCCACAGGACGTCAGGATACAGGGCGGCACCACCATCAACGGCGGCACCATAATTCAGTAAACCGGTTTGCTATTTGGTGACCTGGAGGCTGTCCGCCATCACGCCAGACCGGCCGTGGTAGGCGCAGGTTACGCTGATCGGCCAGTTGCCGACCGGCACCGAACTGCCGACCGTCCAACTCCAACTGACACTGCCGTAGGCATCCGCCGTCTTGGCGATAAGGCCCGAGTCGGTACTCTGGACGCCGTTATAGGTAACCGTGATGGCGCACTTCGAGCCGGCGTTGGTCGTGGCAATCAGAGAAACATTCGAGCCGGCACTGACAGGTGAAGTCAGCGACTCGATTGACACGCCCTCCTGGGCGTTGGGCGCGGGTGCTACGGGTTTGGGGAGGCCGGACTCCTGCTGGGTGGCTGCCGGTTTACTATGCGTGGGCGCCGGTTTGACATTACTATCAGTAACTAAGACGTAAACTATTCCGGCGGCCACCGCAAGAACTATAAGCACTATAACGCTGACAATGGTTCGGCGGATAATTTTTGGTATACGTATTCTCAAACCGCGTCCCTGTTTTATTTAAATTAAGCTCTGACGCTATAGTAGCCGGTAGCACCAGATTGAACAAGTTCAGCCGCCTGGGAAAGATTTACCGCTTGGCGTCTACCAGTTTGGATATCTGGTTTCGGATCTAATCTCGGCTGGGCGAAGCTGGATCATGACGGCCAGGGACTCCAGCGTTACCGATCTTTCGTCGACTCTTTGCGAATAAGAACTTGTCTCTATGACTGTTCCATCCCAACGACTAAGCCGCTCCTGGCTGAGTTTTAGGTGCCGAGGTTTACCTGAGAAAGACTGCGAACCGCCTTCACTCGTCGTTGGCTGCTTGAAAAACGGGTTCTCAATAACTGGAGCCACATCCCTTAACTGATAGCCCCGCTCAAGGGTCCTGCCGCCAACCCCTGACTTGATGCCCTCTATAGTAGCGAAGAGTTCGTCAATGGCCAAACCCCACATCGTGTCTCTTGGCGCGCCGCCAGCCAAGGCTATGTCCCGTAGGCGATGTACGACGCCGACTTCCGGATCAGCCAGAGGACTTAGGTCAACGCCCAGGGCCACCAGGCTGGCATCTATACGTTCTTGGTCGGGGCTGTCGTCGACACCCGTAAAAATCACTGCTGGTTGAAATTCAGGCATAATTTACCTCTTAGTTAACACCGACTGTAATAAATCCGGACTCAAAACGCAAGCATGAGCATCTTAAGATTAGCGATGGAAATACTCAAGGTGTCTGGGCCATAGACCACAAAGCCGGCAAATTACGCGCGTATTCGGCATCCGTCGGACTCAACAGCTCAACCTCCAACACCGGCAAGCCCAATTTGTCATTCGCCCAGTCCTCAAACGCCCCGGTCGTGCTGTAGTTGAAGAAATTACCGATGGCCGAAGTCGGAATCGCCCGGTAACCGGCCAATGAAGCGTACCTCGCGCCCAGGGGAATCGAATCGCCGGCATCATTAGCCTCGACGATACCACCGTGCGAATGCATGGTCAGGGTCAAACGGGGGCGATTCGCCGTGTAGAAATTCGCCAGCGCCTGCGATTCCGGCGCGGACAGCGGCGACGGGCCGCCGTCATTAGTCCATACCGTATTGGCTAACGGCTCCGTCACCTGCGTCTGCCAATTATTCGCCGGGAAATTGCGGTTGAGGTCGATCCCAGCGGCGTTGAGCCTGGTATTGGCGGCGAAACCGTCGGGGTTAATCTGCGGAATCACGACAATCGTGCGGCCGGCTGGAATTTTGCCGGGATTAGCGTCGATATTAGGAATCCACTGCTGCAAAAGCACCGCCGAATTCTGTTCGTTGCCCTCCATGGCGGCGATGTAGAGCACCATATTTGGTCCACTGCCGAACTGGTAAGCCGTTATCGGGCGGCCTTTGACCGAAGTACCGATGCTATAAGTCGTGTAACAATGCGACCTGGAGGTATAGGTCCAGGCCGAATCACCGGCGACGGCGTATGCGTTCTGGGCCGCACCCGATATCTGGACGCTGACACTGGCACAAACTGGGAAACCATTAGTCGGTTTGATGATGAGTTGCGTGCCGCTCAAGGTAATGGATGCTGGCTGTTTGGTGCCGTTAACCAGCAGGCTGGCATATTGGTTAGGGTCCTGCCCGCTATTCAGCCCCTGATCGAAAGAAACCACCATCGTCTGGCCGGACGCCAGGCCGTAAGACGGAATATTATCACCACTGACTTTTGGCCCGCCGGAAGTCGTAAACGCCAGGTCATAAGGCCGCTCCAGGCTGCTATCATCACTGGCCGTCAGGCTGTTAATGTGCAAATCAAGCGCTATCTTACGCGGCAAAGGGCTGGTGATGTTAACCGTAACCGTCTGGCCTTTGAACGAGCTGGTAATCGGAATATTAGTCACGGCCCCTTTGGCATCCTTGGTAGTCAGGCTGACCGTCCCCAGTTCCGTAATGGTCTTGTCGGCACTTATCGTAACCTGTTGGGGCTGGTCAAAAACCGTGCTGCCGGCACCGATCGACGTCTGGCTGATAGCTGTCGCCGTTATCGTTTGTAGGCTTTTAGAAAGCACCGTCCCCGCCGCCCGGCCGTGGAACACCCGCACCAACGAAGCGTTATATTTGGCGGCGTAATCCAGTTTAAGCGGCGCCAGGTTACAGCTTAACGCGGTTTTTTGCTTGGAAC
>DASRLG010000015.1:0-13671 GCA_035648575.1 Candidatus Dormiibacterota bacterium | reverse complement strand
GTCATAACCCTGCCAGCTATCTTGTTTTTAGGCGTACCTTTACAGGCCGCGATTGCGACAAATAACGCCGGTGCTCTTGGTACTGAAGTCGGTATTTTGACTGAGACCTGGCGAAAGGTATTAGCTAATAAGAAGCTTATGGTGCTCATGATTATTCCTACTACGCTAGGAGGCATCCTCGGCACATGGTTTTTACTCCGTATCTCGGCGACGGCTATCAAGTACTTGATGGTTGCCGCTGTTGTTTTTGTTTTGCTCTACAATTATTTCTCCAGGAACAAGCCTAATTCCTCGCATACCAGCAAAGCGGACTATGCGCTCGTGATAGTATTTTTGTTTTTGATGGGTATTTATACTAACTTCATCGGGCTTGGTCAGGGTACTTTTGGACGTATTGCCGTCATGTCAATCCTAGGGCTATCGTTCATACAAACTCAAGGCTTAACCTCCACGGCCACTATGCCAACCCGTATCTACTCATTGATCGTTACCAGCTTTGCTGGGTTGATCTTGTGGCCGTATTTGCTAACAAAGTGGTGCGCCAACTTCTTGGCAGGAAAATACGCGACCAAGTTCGTAAAAAAGGTTCCTGATGCTTACCTAAAGACGGTACTGACAATTCTTAGCGTTGCCTTTGTCATATACTTATTGTTTTTCTACTAGAGCGACAGCTGATGAGCGGCTAGGGGCTAACCAGGCTGGTGACCGAGTAGCCTGGCACGGTGACAGTGTTGGTTGCGGTTGAGGTGGTGGGCGAGATGGAGCTGTTGCCGGTTACGAAGTTTGTCGGGCTTGAAGCGTATTGCAGTACTGAATAGTTACCTGACAAATTGCCGAGGTTGATGTTTTCGCTGGTCGGGCTCAGGTTCACGAAGTACAGATTAGTTTTGCCGTTTACTATGAAGCTCTGGCCCATTAGCCCTGGCACTGACGTATTGGCGATGTTCGGGTTAGAACTGAAGCTAAGCGGAGTCGTGTTGGTCGCCCCATGCAGGGATCTTTCCAGAGCACTAAGCGTGAAGCCAGCACTGGTCATGCCGAATTGCTGGGTAGTGGGCACCGGGGTCGGGGTATCAATGGTTTGATTTTGGACAGATGTAAGGAAGGCGCCGCTGTTAACAAATAGCGACCCCCATATCTGGTTGCTGACCAGATCGTGGTTGTTGATCAGCTCTACCTTAGGCTGATTAGCTAAATCAAGCGCGTAGCTCGCCTCTGTCAGCCCCTGGGCCCAGCTGCCCTGTTCCAATACCCCCTGGTCAATCCAAAGGTTCCATTCGGTAATCCAGGCTGTCACGCCGTTCGGTAATAAATTGAGGCGATAATTCTGTACACCACTAATGCAGTCCTGGGTGGCTGTTGACAGTAACGTGGCGAGGTCCTGGGCATTATTGACCGAGCCTCCACTGAGAATATTAGAAGTGTAGTATGTGTGGAAAACGACGGCATCCTCGCCGTGGACGCCGCTAAAAAGAGCTTGGTCCCAGGCTGGCTCCCCCGTATTTGGAGATTGGCCAGGCGCGTGTTGGCATATATTCCCCTGAGCGCCAACAATTGCTATTTTGGCTTGCGGGAAATCTTGCTTGAGCACGGGAATCCAGGCATTGACCCTGTTAATATAATCCTGGACCGATGGGAAATAATAAACGAAGTCGGCATTACTGGTATCGTATAGCTCGTTGCCGAGTTCGATGTATTTGACTGATATACCCATGCTTTGGGCTTTTTGAAGCATAGCTATTTGGAAGTTTAGACCCCAGGTAGGGTCGGTGCTGGAACTAGTACAACTTGTAGTGTAGGCGCTGGGATTTGGACCGCAGGCCTGGGCTGGCGTGCAACTGGCCCCAGCCTGAGAAGTACTCGCCGGATTCGCGTTGTCCACGGGACAATAAGTCATAATATTCAGGTTAAATACGGCATTGGCGTTGTTTGTACCCAATAAGTTAGCGTAATCGCTGAGAGTAAAAGGCGGGTTGGGATTGCCCGGCACAATCCATGACACGTGACTGGAATCAATGAAATATTGGCCGGTTTGCCAATTGAAGTAATTAGTCTGCGTACCGGCATCAATGCCCCTGATGGTTTCTGGGTTAAGCGCTTTGACAGCCGGCAGGAGGGCCGGATTGCTTAGCTGCCCCGTTGGAACGTCGCCATTGTAACCGAGGAAATCCGAGCTGAGGCTATGCGAAGCGCCCGGGCACACCGTGATGCTGTTCGCTGTGCCGCCGCAGCCAAATGTCACGCAGCTGCCACTGTTCGCCCCGCTGCAATTCTGGACCTGTTGCGCGTTGCCGCCCAGCCTCCCATTAGCCGCATTGAGATTGGCATAAGGGGTCGCGGCACGAGAGCCGGTTAACAGGTAGGTGCCTATGGCGGCTACTACGACTATTACCAGTACTGCTGTTATCTGTTGGGGTCTTTTTGTTTGGTCGGAAAAGTATTGCAGGTATTTTTTGAACATGGCGTTACATCATTTACTACACTTACATAAGTGTAACAGGGTATAAGTGCCTCAACAAAGGTTTTACAGCTTATATAAATTGTGTTACGGTACAATGCATGCGTGACCTAGAGCGGAGTTTTATAAAGGCTGGTCTCGGCCGGATGAGCCGGAAGGCCCTGGCTTTGGCTGCGGTCTCTTGTGCTCTGGTAGTAGTACCCTTCCTCGCGGCCAGCGGCATGGTCAACGCCAACCCCGGTATCACTTTCCGGGCCGCGACGTCCGGCTCTAATAGCATGTCCAACAGCCTGCAATTGGCCGTACCGTCCGGAGCAAGCAGCGGTGACGTCCTGCTGGCGAGCGTTGACGTTATACAGTCTCCAACCGTGACAATACCCGGCGGCTGGACGCTCGTCAGAACAGATACCAGTACTGCCAGTACACGGATGAGCCAGGCTTTGTTTACCCACGTCGTGACCGCGTCTGAGCCGGGCAGTTATACCTGGAGATTTTCAGCTGCCGAGGCGGCCAGCGGCGGCATCGTCGATTACAGCGGCGTCGATACGACTAACCCGATTGATGCCAGCAGCGGGCAAACAGCTCTTAAGTCGACCCAGATAACAGCCCCTTCGCTTACTACGTCGATGGCTAATGATACGTTGGTCGGCAGTTTTGGCTTCGCTGACACCGGCGCTATAACGTCACCGTCCGGCATGACCCAACGTTTCAGTGATACTTCAAGCAATCAGCCCGGCCAGCGCACTACTGGTGAAGTGACCGATCAATCGGTAGCTGCTCCCGGACCAGTTGGCAGCCGAGTGGTTACTCTAACCCAAGCTGTCAATGGCATTGGCCAGCTCGTAGCTTTACGTCCCGATGTCACTCCGCCTACTACGCCGTCTAATCTGGCGCAGACTGCCAATACCATGTCTTCGCTTACTTTGAACTGGCAGCCCTCAACTGATAACTCGGTGGTAGCCGGTTACACCGTTTATCAAAACGGTAACCCGATTACCACGACAACCGCGGCTTCATACACCGTCAACGGCCTGGTTTGCGGCCTGAGCTATCCCCTGTCGGTTGATGCTTTTGACACGGCTGGCAATCATTCCGGCCAAGCGACTATTGTCGGCACGACCGCGGCTTGCCCCGACACCACGCCACCCTCCGCGCCGGCAAACATTGTCCAAACTGGTAATACCGACACTACAGCCACTATCGGCTGGGACGCCTCGACAGATGACGTAGGAGTTGCCGGTTATACGGTTTATCAAAACGGCGTCCAGCTGGCAACTACTTCTGCTACGGACTACACGATCACTGGTTTGGTTTGCGAATCATCATATAACGTCTCCGTCGATGCCTTTGACGCGGCCGGTAATTATTCAGGCCAAACTGGAATTAATGTGTCCAGCGCCGCCTGCCCTGACACCACGCCCCCAACTGTCAGTATTACTTCACCGGCCAGCGGCACAACAGATTCAGGCAAACAAATCCTTGTTAGCGCCAGCGCGACTGACTCTGCCGGTATAGCAAACGTCCAATTCGCAATTGACGGCACTCCGCTCGGCAGCCCTTTAACCAGCGGTCCTTATAGCGTCGCGCTGGATACGACCGCGATCGCGAACGGCACTCATGTTCTAACCGCCACGGCCACTGACTTGGCGGGCAATAGTGCTACGTCCAGCCCAGTGACAGTGGTGATTGACAATAATCCCGTGGTCGACTCGGTTAGCATCAATCAAACTAGCCCGGCTACCAATGACCTGTTAAGCGCGTCTGTCGCCTCCCATGACCCATTGGGCAACAGCTTGACTTATAACTACCAGTGGATTTTGAATGGTTCTAACATTCCAGGCGCCACAAGCCCGACACTTGACCTATCTCAAGGTGGCAACGGCAACAAAGGCGACTCCATCGCGTTGCAAGTTATCGCCAGCGACGGCACCTACACCAGCAACCCGGTTGTTTCCAGTCCCGTCACTATTGTAAATTCCCCGCCTACAGCTAACGTTAGCCTGTCGACGGTCACGCCCGATACCGATGCTACAGTAACGGCTACGGCTGCCGTGAACGATGCCGACGGCGATCCGGTCACCCTGACATATATCTGGTCGGTCAATGGCAAGATCGTACAAACTACTACGGCCGGCCTGACCAGCAGTCTTGACTTATCACTACCGGGCAATGGAAACTACGGTGACACCGTTACGGTTCAAGTGACACCTAACGATGGCACAACAGACGGCTTGGCCGTATCAGCCAGCGCGGCCGTTACCAAGCCACCAACCGGCACCATGATCGAATACCCCTTGTCCACTCCTGCCCTGCCAAGCGGATTAACTAACGGGCCGGACGGTAACCTCTGGTTCAGCCTTGAGCAAAACAGCAGCGTCGGCCGAATCACGCCCACCGGTGTTATCACGCTGTTCCTCGTACCAACACCTGGTAATCTTGGCGGCATCAATCCCGGCCCGGACGGCAATATTTGGTTCACTGAATATAATGGCAACAAAATCGGGCGGATCACTACTAGCGGGTCGGTGACTGAATTTCCTTTGAAGACACCTTCCGCCGGCCTGGGTGGCATCGTTGCCGGCAGTGACGGCAACCTCTGGTTCGCCGAAACGCTCGCCAATAAGATTGGCAAAATTACTCCGAGCGGCGTAATTACTGAGTACCCCATACCGACCGCGAGCGCTTTCCCGCATGGCCTCAACCCCGGCCCGGACGGCAACATCTGGTTCAACGAACTTAACGGCAACAAGATTGGCAAAATTACTCCGAGCGGTGTTTTCACCGAATATAAAATACTTACCCCCTCCGCGAAACCAGACGTCATCATCGCCGGGCCTGATGGAAATATGTGGTTCACGGAAGACGTCGGCAAAATCGCGCGCATTACGACCAGCGGCGTCATCACTGAATTCCCTCTGGTCAACAGCTCGGCTTGGCCTGTCGGCATCACGACCGGCCCCGACGGTAATTTGTGGTTCACCGAGAAAACAGCCAACAAGATCGGACGCATCACACCCAGCGGCGTCATCACTGAATTCCCGGTACTGACCGCCTCGTCTCAACCTGATAAAATCGTTAGCGGCCCGGACGGTAACCTCTGGTTTACAGAGCACAACGGCGACAAAATCGGGCGCATTACTCCTTAAGCCATCTTAATTTAGAACTTTTTAGGCGGCCTTTCATAGGTTAAATTCGAATTGGGTGAATCCCGCTTCTCACTTGTCAGGCACCTACTATGCGTATAGAATAAACCACAAGAACTAAAGGAGTTAGATTTTTATGGTTCGCCTGCCGATTCCGGGTTCAGATGATGGTACATGGGGCGATATCCTTAACGCTTACTTGGATATCGCACATAATTCAGACGGCACGTTAAAGGCTTCTTCGGTGGCGGCCGCCGGGGCCGAACAGACCCTCAACAAAGCCCAGCCCAACGGTTATGCCTCGCTTGACGGCAGCGGCAACGTCCCATCGAGCCAGCTCGGTAACGCCGTTTCCAATACCCTGGCCGGCGATAGTGATGTCGCCCTTACTTCCCCTAGTACCGGACAGGTATTGACCTATGACGCTAGCGCCAGCAAATGGAAAAACCAGGCCGTTCCTTCAGCCCTGGTCACCAGTGTCTTCAGCCGTGTTGGCGCGGTTACAGCCCAGTCAGGTGACTATAGCGTAGGCCAGGTTACGGGAGCCGAGGCGACCGCGAACAAGGGTGTGGCCTCTGGTTATGCCCCGTTGAACGGTTCTTCTCAAGTCCCGATTGCAAACATACCGACCGGTGCCACCAGCAGCACCGTAGCTATTGGTAACGATGCGCGTTTCGCCGGTTCAGCAGCTGGAACAGTGGGAGCTTCATTATCAGCTACGGATGCGACCACTACTAACAGCCGTGCTCCTACAGGCAGCGCTGGCGGCGATTTGAGCAGTACTTATCCTAACCCTACTGTCGCTAAGGTTAATGGCGTCAGTGTCAGCGGCACGCCCAGCAATGGGGAGGCCCTTATAGCCAGTAGTAGTTCGGCAGCGGCTTGGACAGCACTGCCTAGCGCACCTGTCGCAAGCGTGTTCAGCAGAGTCGGCGCCGTAACCGCCCAAAGCGGAGACTACACCGCCGCCCAGGTAACCAACGCCGCCGACAAGTCATCCGTTTCACAGCAGAACTTCACCGCCGAACTCAAGACCCCCGATCTGGCAGCCGCCGGGATCACCGGGGCGACTGCCGCCAGCAGGTATGTCGGCGCTACAGCTTCAGGCGCGCCGGGCAGCGGTACGTTCTCAATGGGTGACTATATAATCGATCAGTCAGGTGCCGTTTGGATCTGTACGATAGGGGGAACGCCAGGCACTTGGAAGAATGCTGGGTCGGCCGGGAACAGCGTCGCCAGCGTTTTCAGCCGCGTTGGCGCGGTTACTGCCCAGTCGGGAGACTACAGCGTAGGCCAGGTTACCGGAGCCGAGGCGACAGCTAACAAGGGTGTGGCTTCCGGCTACGCGCCGCTTGACGGCTCTTCTCTGGTGCCGATTGCCAATCTGCCGACAGGTGCTACCAGCAGCACGGTAGCCGTTGGTAACGATGCTCGTTTCGCCGGTTCGGCGGCTGGAACGGTGGGGGCATCTTTGTCGGCTACTGATCCAACCACTACCAATAGCCGTACGCCTACCGGCAGTGCCGGCGGAGATTTGAGTAGTACGTATCCTAATCCTACCTTAGCCGCTACCGCCAATGTAGAGAGTATTATTAGGGCCAACCGGCTTGATCAATTCGCGGCGCCGACTGCCGCCGTGGCATTTAATGCCCAAAAGATCACCGGGCTAGCTAACGGCTCCTCAGCAAGTGATGCTGCCGCCTTCGGGCAAATACCAACTACCGCCAATCAGATAAGCGCTGCCCAGGCATTGACGCCAACAGCCGTCAAAAACAATGGCTCCAGCCCTTATTCTGCCGCTGCCGGCGACTTCGTGCCAGTAGATACTACGGCTGGGAATGTGACTGTTACGCTGCCAACCGCGCCAACCGATAAAACCAGAATCGGGGTCAAGCACATCATCCAGGGTGGAACCAATACCGTTAGTATCACAGCCGGCGGCTCTGACGTCTTCAACAAAGCTGGTGGCAGCACGTCGTTGACGCTTTCGCTGCCTAACCAAGGTCTTTTATTGCAATACGCCAGCAGCAGCGCTATCTGGTACGTCCAGGCTGATGACCTGCCGTTGAGCAGTCTGGCGCAGCTGGCTTCGCCAGCGTTTACCGGTACTCCTACGGCACCTACCGCCTCGGCGTTAGATAATTCGACCAAGTTAGCCACCACTGCCTACGCCGACTCAGCGGTCAGTGTGGCCAAGTCGTCCCTCGCCCCCCTTCTAGTGTCTTCGACCCAACAGACCGGATCTACCTATACTTTTGCGCTTATCGATGTCGGAACCATTGTAGAGGGCAATAACGCGGCTGCCCAGACATTCACGATCCCGCCGCATTCATCGGTGGCATGGTCAGTCGGCACGCTTATAGAAGTCTTCCAGCTCGGTCCCGGCCAGATCACGATCGCGCCGGGCAGCGGTGTCACGATTCGCTCGGATGGCAGTAAGACCAAGACAGCCACGCAATATGCCAGCATGGGGTTGCGTTGCCGGGCTACCGACGACTGGGTCCTAACCGGAGACTTATCTTAGCTATGCCGACTATTGGGTCACGCCGCACTTACGGTAATCCAGTGTCTGTCCAGGCATTGCTGGAGTTTATCGCCCCTACTCCCGCACAATTGGCTGCTAGCACTAAATTTAACATTAGTAATATTTGTGTCGGGCCGGACGGTAATTTCTACGCGAGCGTCGAAAACGATACCACGTCGAATCGTCCCAAGATAGTTCAGTGCACTCCGTCCGGCGTAATCACCCAGTTACCGCTTACTGGCGGTTCCCCAGCTCCTGGTGTCGCTGACAACTTCGGCGGTATCTGTACGGGCCCGGACGGTAATATCTGGTTGTGTGACTCATCAAACGCCAATATCTACAAAGTATCGACAGCCGGCACAATAATTAACAACTACGCTCCGGGCGCGGGGACGAATGGCCTGGCTGGAATCGTCACCGGATCGAACGGTAACATGTGGTTCGCTGATAACGTGAGCAGCCAGCTTGGGACCATGACTACTTCTGGCGGCAGTATTTCCTGGTTCCCGACCGGCGGCGGTTGCCATGGCCTATCGGTCGGCCCTGACGGCAACCTATGGTACACGCGGCAGGCAGCTAATATAGTTGGTCGCTGTACTACGGCTGGCTCCATAACGAACGTTGCAGTTGGTCCGGCTACCGGACCGTTTTTCACTAATGCTGGTCCTGACGGACATGTCTGGTTCACCGGCCGTTCAAACGGGACTATTGGCCGCATTACGCTTCCGGGTCTTGGCGTCAGCGTCTGGACAATGCCAGCTGGATCCGGCTCGGGGACTGGAGGCTGCGGCGCCGGCCCTACGGCTGCAGGGACTATGTGGTTTACCGAGGAGACCTCTAACAAAGTCGCATCGCTGCCAGTCACTGGTACTAGTACTCCGGGAGGACTGCTGCAGCAGGCTAACAACACCGCAGTAACATCCACGGTCACCGTCACACTAGGTGCGGCCGCAACCGCCGGCAACCTGCTAGTTTGTTTCGTGCAAGCCCGGACCGGGACAACGGCGATCACCGGCCCCTCAGGCTTCACGCAACTAGGATCGCAAGTTAATGGCACAAGCTGCTCGATTGCGGCATTCTACAAGACTGCCGTTGGTGGCGAGACATCGTTTGCCCCGTCGAATACCGGCACAGTAATCTCAGCTGAGGTTTTCGAGGTCTTTGGCCAGACTGCCTCCCCAATTAACACTACCTCTGGGGTCGGCTATAACACCAGTACTGTCACTGCCACCAGTATTACTACTGGTGCGGTCACCCCGGCAACCTCGTCATCGCTGATACTGACGGCAATCGTGATAAATGGCTCGAATGCTACTTTCTCCAACTCATGGACTAATGGTTGGCGCTCCTTGGGAATTTCAAGCGATTTACACGAAGAGTGGGCATCATTGCAAACTACCTCTACGAGCTCGCTGTCGACCAACGAAGGCTTCTCGGCCGTCTCCAAGAACGCCGCCAGTTTTACCGTGGTAGTGAATACGACCGCACCGTCGATCACCGAAACCACCATTCCAACAACGAGTTCTGTCCCCGATAAAATTATCCTCGGCAACGACGGCAACATGTGGTGCACCGAACACGACGCCGGAACATTCCTTAACGTCCGCCTAACTTAAGTCTAGTTTGTCCCGGGCTGGCTCTTGTTTACACCCGTTCGGCCATGTTTTTAAGGTATAATAAGCATGTGAAACAATCGAAGGCTCTTAAAGCTTTGGCGCTGGTTGCTCTGGTCGTAGTCGTTTACGCGGGCTCTTTCCTGTTAGGCGATAAGCATGCCTTGCAATCTATGACTATCAAAAGGGTTACGCCTACCCAGATCGCGAATGCCATGCAAGGCGATCATTTCTACTCTGATTATAGGGAGAGTACCCTGCTAGTTTCGGGAACCGTGGCGTCGGCTGTCCGCAGTGGCAACGGTTTGACGGTCACTTTTAAGACCAATTCATCATACCAAGCAGTTTGCCATTTTGACACCTACGTCGCGACTATAAAAAGCGGCCAGACGATCACGGTGTTGAGTGAAGCGGCAGTTGCCGACCGCCAACCGGCCGGCGTGTTGCTGCATAGCTGTATTATCCCTTAAACAGAGCGCGATCGAAGCCAAGGTTGGCTAGGCTAGAAATCGAAAATTCGTTCTAGTCTTTCTTGGAATCCTGAAGTACGGATATGATATTGCCGGCCGGGTCTTTGAACCAGGCGATGTCCGGACCGCGGTTGGCGGCCAAGCCGCGGGCAATGCCATCTTCGTCAGTCATGTTGTCATACTGCTCGAACGTTACGCCCCTGCCCTTAAGCTCTTTAACGGCCTCGTCAATATCATCAACTACGAAGTTCAAAATGGTAAACGTGGCCGGCTGGTGGTCATCTTTAGGATAAACGAACAACGTGCCGCCGTTTGGCAGCTGCAGCTTAAGCCCCATTTCGCCGTCTTCTGCTTTCAATTCCAGAATCTCCGTGTAAAACTTCTGGGTTTCGGCCAAGTCCTTTACTGAAAACCCGCTAAATGCCGCTTGTGCTTTGAACATAAAATCCCCCTTCTACTTAGTACTACAAACTGATTATAGCAGTCCGAGGAAGCACATTCATGAAACGGACGTTTGGTTCTTCTTGCCGCGCTTAGACGGGTCGGCCGGCAGGTTTTCTATCTGGCGGGCCAGCGGTGCGACTTTCAAACCTAAGACTAGCGCGAAAGTCACCGCGAAACCGCATAGAACCGATGGGAAACCCACGACGTTGAAGCTGCGCAAAATCACGACCCCGAACGACGGCAGTAAGAAAGCCAGGTTGCCAAGCGTGAACCATTGCAGGCTCTGCTTAACGACTTTTGAACTGGCCTGTTCGCGCTGTCGGTCAGCCACCCATAACGAAACCAGGATGACGCCGAAGTAATAAGCCACGTACAGCCAGTTGGTGATAATCGGACTTGTAACGATGATGTAGTTGCCGCCGCAAATCGCCGTGAGCACGCCGGGAACAAACACGTAGTACAGGACATATGGCACGGCCAAGGCGTAGCAGGCTTTAACGACTTTGCGCTGGCGATAACCGCCTAGCCTGGAAGCCAAATCCACGCTGATCGGCGGCAGTAACGTAATGGCGAAGTAGCCAAGCCTGGCCCAATCATTACTGTCACTGGCGGCTCCCGTACAAATCATGAATTCGCAAAGCTGGAAAACGGCTAGGAAGAAAAGCAGGCCGACAATCGGCAGCTGGAGGCGGCGATAACCGTAGCGGACTAGGACCATTAGCATCAGGGCTATTTCGATAATGCAGGTCGCGATCATAACCGGCGGCGTGAAACAGCCAAAGGTCACGCTGCCGTCACTGCCCGGCAATAGGCTTTTCATAAACAAACTATAGTACCTGCGGCCTCCTAAGCGCAAATTATTAACCGCACAGTATACTTATACTGATGGGAAATAAGGCCGTTCGTTACTTATTACTGGGACAGGTTAGTTTGTTCGGGTTTACCTTGCTTTGCGTGTTGTTGATGCCGCACTTCCTGCTGGAACGTAATGAGGGCGGCGTTAGCAATTATGGCCTTTATGCCAAGACGGTTGTTCCTTACACGCTGGCATTTGGTTTATGTGGGCTGTTGACTCTGTGGTCGGCCCGTTTCATGGCTAAAGAAAATAGGGCCTTCGGAATGGCACTTGCCGGTCTAGGCATTTTATTAATCGCCGCCCTGCTTTCTACCTACCCTTACAAGGTCAACGATACTTTTAACACCATTCACGTTGACATTGGCACCGCCCTGGCATTTGTGGAGTTGGGTCTGGGCATATGGTTCACGTTATTCTTGGCTCGTGACATAAAAAACATCTTGTTTTTAGCGATACAGATAATCGGTTTCGTCTTGGGTATATTGACGCATTTCGGCGTCATACATATCCTGTTCGTGACCGAGATGCTGACTAGCGTGGCCTTCGGCATAATTCTGGTCCGGACAGCATCCCAATTGACGGAGACCTGATTGCCGCTACCTAGAAGCAACCGTTAAGCATAAGCAATTGTAAAATTACCAGTTATCATGTATAGTGTTCCAAATGTCAAGACCAGCTGTAGAAATCGGTAATTATCCGGCCGCGTACGACTTCTACGCGGACTACCAGCCCAGTATGGCGGCGGCCCGGGTTGGCCACGCGCTGATGGGCGGGCTCTATAGGGTCAATTTGGACTTTGCCGAAGGTGCCAGGAGCGAGATAGCTAACTTGCGTGATGAAGGTGTTCACTTTATCATATCATCTAACCACATTACTGACCGCGACCAGTTCACTTTGGGAGCGTTCCCTACGGAAGACGAAGTCTTGAAATTTCTGATAGGCCACACGGTTATCCCGGCTAAAGAAACCATATACACCGCGACCGCCAGCTTGCCCGTAGTAGGACCCTTGGTTGGACCCCTGGTACGAAGAGGCGCCGACATCATGGGAGCCGTTCCGGCTTTTCGTGTTAAGGACCAGTTCGGCGACACTCCAAGAGAAGATAGAGACCCCGAATCGGCGGCATTGCAGAAAGCTTCCAGCGCGGCCCTTCTATCAACCATGGTCGCCAGAGTCAACAGGGGCCACGAGGCGACTTTTGAAGAAGGCCAACGCAACTTGGTTTATCCGCGCGAGGTACAGGACCCCAAACGCGGCCATGTTGACTTAATGAATCATCCCGACTTGGATCCTTCAATAACAGTGGCCACCGTGCCGATAGGTATTTATTATCCTGAGTTAATTAAAGGCGGCAAGTTGAGGTTCAGGCACGGCCATCCGTCAGTATATATGGGCAGGCCTATAACTGAGCGGATTGACACTTTGGAAAAACTTGCCGTCATCTTGAAACCCAAGATGCAGGAAAACGCGGACGTCGCAATTGAAATGGTTAGGGAGCGCGACGGTGAAGACGCTCTCTTGCCTGAAGAAGAGCTGAGGGAAGTAATGGCTAAAATGGCCGAAGTGAGAGAGCGCAAGAAGCTAGAGCGCGAAGAAGCTCGAGCCGCCTAAACTTACTTCGCCGATCACTTAGATTGCGCCAAGCAGTGCGAGGGCCACGGCGCCTAGAGCCACATAAACCCAGGGTTTGCGGGACTTACTTTCGGGGCCTTTCTCTTTGCTCATGACCGGAGTTGGCTAGCTTTTAGGAGCAGTGATGTTAACCATCCAGTTGATGTTGTACTTATCAGTTAGGGAGCCGAAAGTGTCGCCCCAGAACTCTTTCTTAAGCTCTGATTTGACTTCGCCGCCCTCACTAAGCTTGCCGAATATTTCGCGCAGCCTGGCTTCGTCGGTGCCGCCCAGTGACAGGTCGATTTTGGCCGCGGCCGGACTGGCTTGCTTGGTGTCGCTGGCCATCAGCTTGATGTCGCCGCCTTCAAGACGGGCATGCATCAGCCAATCTTTCTTGCTCCCGTCTTCGTCCATGCCAGCGCCTGGCACGTCACCGTAGGTCTGCACCGTCAGCTCGCCGCCGAAAACAGCTTTGTAAAACTCCATTGCTTCCCGGCAATTACCATTGAAAAACAGGTATACGTCCAACATCACGTCACTCATAAAACC
>DASRLG010000014.1:0-3990 GCA_035648575.1 Candidatus Dormiibacterota bacterium | reverse complement strand
CATATATCATGGGGGCAGGCCATGTCTTACTCGGGGGCGGCCAATTTCGCTCTGTTCGTGTCGTTGACGCCGGATGCCATAGGTTTCCGCGAAACGTTCCTGGTGTTTTCCCACCGTTTGCATCATGTCTCGACGGCCAATATCCTGTCGGCCAACGTGATTGACCGGGGCGCTTACGTGATTTTTCTGTTGTTACTATTCGTAGTGGTGCTCAGCTTACACGCCAAGGACCGGTTACGTTTAAGTTCGCTCAAGCTTGGCGATTAGGCCAGGATTGAGCCGACTGACAGCATCAATGATAACGCCAGGATGATTATCAGGGAGCCGAGGAACATCTGGCGCGCCCACCGTTTATCGTCTGCGGCATTGAAACCCTTGAGGCCAAACCCGAGCCAAGCCAGACCCAAAGCCGACATGACCGCCAGGTAAGTATAGCCGGCGTAACCGAATATAGTCAGCAGGCCGTTGGCAATGATGAAAGCTATGACATACAGCATGATTTGGATCTTGGCGGCGCGCAAGCCTTGTTTGACCGGCAAAACCGGCAGTCCGGCGGCCTTATAGTCATCAAAGCGGTAAATAGCGATGGCGTAGAAGTGCGGCATTTGCCAACAGGCAAGAATCAGAAACAAAATCAGCGCGCCGGCGTCGAAGCGGCCGGTCACCGCGCAATAGCCGGCCACTACCGGCGCCGCGCCGGCAATGCTGCCAACCAGCGTACCGTGGACCGACCGTCGTTTGGCAACGCCGTAAAGCACCACGTAATCAAACAAAGCCACTAACCCGATCACAAAAACCACCGCGTTGACCCAGAAGCCCAGGACCGCGAAGCCCGCCAGTCCCAAGACGGTCCCGAAAACCAACGCGTCCCGTCCGCTAATCGTACCATTGACCAGAGCGCGCCGCCGGGTACGGGTCATCTTGCGGTCGATGCCGCGGTCAATGTAGTTATTGAATACACAGGCCGAAGCTATGACAAGGCAGGTACCGGCAACAGTCGCCACTAGCAGGCCGAAATTTACATGTCCGGCAGCGGCCAGCAGAAACCCGGCGGCCGCGGTCAGGGCGTTGCCGTAGATGATCCCGGGTTTGGTCAGGTCGTAATACGTTTTTATCAATTATTCAGAGTCCGGCTTGGTTTTGCATGTAGGTATTGATCTGCTGGGGTGTCATCCGATAGTTCAAATTGGACATAATCCACAGCGAACCGAAGACCAGGATGGCTACGATCATTATCATAAACATGAAAACCAGCAGCTTCCAGCGCGGTTTGGTCTCCGTTCCCAGATGCAGGAAGAACAATAGCTGGACCAGGAACTGCGTCAGGGCCAGCCCGACGACTACCGTGACCGCAGCCGACTTCTGGAACGAATGGTGTGTCACTGCAAGATAAGCGCCGACAGTTAGCAGAATAGACAAGGCATAGCCGACCACATAAGCCTTTAGTGTCGGCCGGCCAACCTGGTGGTGCGAAACTATTACCGGTTTGTGCTCGGTCATATCTTTAATGCCCCCAGCAGATAAACGATAGTGAAGATAAATATCCAGACCAGGTCCAGGAAATGCCAGAATAGGCTAAAGAGCGTCAACCTTTTAACTGTAGATGTGCCGAGGCCGCGCCTTAAGACCTGCAACATAAGTACGACCATCCATAGCAAACCGACCGTAATATGCAGCCCGTGGGTGCCGACGAGCGTGAAGAAAGACGACAGGAAGCCACTGCGCGTCCAGCTGTTACCATCATGGACCAAATGGCTGAACTCAGTTAGCTCCATCGCCAAGAAGCTGGCCCCCAACAGGAACGTGACACTGAACCAGGCAACTACCTTATCCTTATGGCCGTTGTAGGCCGACAAAACGCCCAGGCCGCAGGTGAAGCTGCTCGTCAGTAGAATTAGAGTCTCGGTCAAGACGAACGGCAAGCTGAACAACTGGCTGCCCGACGGCCCGCCGAAGGTGTTGTTATGAAGCACGGCGTAAGCCGCGAACAGGCTGGCGAACAAGACGCAGTCGGTCATCAGATAGACCCAGAAGCCAAAAATAGCCTTGCCGTCGGTATCTTCGGCTTCAAGCTTGCTCATAAGTAATGCTCCTTAGCCGTGGCTTCTATCTTCTTCACTTCGGCCGCCTTGACGTAGTATTCGGGTTCATCATCAGAGGCACGAACAATGATACAGATAATAACACCGAACAGGCCGACTACCGCCAGCCATATAATGTGCCAGATAGCCGCGAAGCCAAAAGCGAAGGCGAAAGCGGCGATAAAAAGCCCCATCGGCGTGTTCTTGGGCATCAGGATGTCTTCGTAACGAGGCTTAGCCGGCTCTTCGTCCGGATCCGAGGCAGCTTGTTTGGCTGCCCAGAAAGCATCCCGCTCCGTAACCTGGGGAATAACGGCGTAATTATAAAAAGGTGCCGGCGAGGCGGTCGACCATTCCAGCGTCCGGCCATTCCAGGGATCACCGGTAGTGTCCAAATTAGCCTGGCGTTGCATAATACTGACTACAAATTGCAGCACTTGGAAACCGACCCCGGCCAATACGACGATGACACCCACTCCGGCAACGATGAACAACGGCTGCCAGCCCAGTGAGGCGTCATAGTGATCCAACCGCCTGGTCGCCCCCATCAGCCCGAGTATATAGAGTGGCACGAAAGCCAGCAGGAAACCGACGAACCAGCCCCAAAAAGCTTTCTTACCCAGCCACTCGTTCAGCCTGAACCCGAAAATCTTGGGGAACCAATACGTAATGCCGGCGAAATAGCCGAAAACCGCGCCGCCGACAATCATCATATGAAAATGCGCCACCAGGAATAAAGTGTTGTGCACCTGGAAATCAATCGCCGGCACCGACATCAAAACCCCGGCCACGCCGCCGATCGTAAAAGTCACCACGAAGCCCATGAACCAGAACATCGGCGTCGCGAACAAGATCCGCCCCCTGTACATGGTAGCCAGCCAGTTAAATATCTTGACACCGGTAGGTATGGCGATAACCCCTGTCATGATGCCGAAGAAAGCATTAACGTCAGCCCCGGCCCCCATCGTGAAGAAGTGGTGCAGCCAGACCGAAAACGACAAGAAGGTGATAGCGATCAGCGCCCAAACCATCGAGGTATAGCCAAACAGCCGCTTCCGTGAAAAGGTTGCTACGACCTCCGAATAGACACCGAAAGCCGGCAGCATCAGGATATAGACTTCGGGGTGCCCCCAGGCCCAGATCAGGTTGACGTACATCATGGCGTTGCCGCCGCCGCTGGCCGTGAAGAAATGCATGCCCATAGAACGGTCCAGGAACAAGAGCGTCAGCGTCACGGTCAGGATAGGGAAAGCGAAAATAACCAGCACCATGGCGCATAAGACGCTCCAGACGAACAGCGGCATTTTCATCAGGCTCATGCCCGGACAGCGCATTTTTAGGATAGTCACAAAGAAGTTAACCCCCGCCAACAGGCTACCGATGCCGGCGATCTGCAGGCTCCATATCCAATAATCAACTCCTGTGCCGGGGCTGAACTGCAGCTCTGACAACGGCGGATAGGCCAGCCAGCCGGCGGCCGAGAATTCGCCTACTACCAATGACAGGTTGACCAGCAACATACCGGCCACGAACAGCCAGAAACTAGTAGCGTTCAGGAACGGAAAAGCCACGTCGCGCGAACCGATTTGCAGCGGCACGATCAGGTTAATCAGGCCAAACATGAGCCCCATGGCCACGAAGAAGATCATGATAGTGCCGTGGGCCGAGAAGATCTGCTGGAAGTGATTAGCCGACAGGATGCCGTGCGAAGCCCCGACTGAGGTCGCCTGTTGGGTCCTGAGCAAAGCGGCATCACTGAGGCCGCGCAGCAACATCAGCAACGCCACGACGATGTACATCACGCCGATGCGCTTAGGGTCGACGGTCGTCAGCCACTCTCGCCAGAGCCATTTCCAGCGTTTGAAATAAGTTAGCAGGCAGGGCACGAGGATAGCCCCTCCAACCACTG
>DASRLG010000013.1:0-6278 GCA_035648575.1 Candidatus Dormiibacterota bacterium | reverse complement strand
GTCTTATATAATAGGAATGACCTATTATTGAAGAAGATAAATTTTAAGAGGAGCCCTTTATGAAAATCACCAAGTTTGTCCACGCCTGCCTATTAGTCGAAACACCCGACCGGGTAGCCCTGTTTGACCCTGGCACCCTAAGCACTCCCCACATCGACATCGACAGCCTGACCCGCTTAGACGACATCTTTATCACCCATGAACACGCTGACCACAAGGACATTCCTTTTATCAAACAACTGGTAGCCAAATTCCCGGATGTCCGCATTACCACCACCGCCCAAGTCGTCAAGCAGCTGGCCGCCGAAGGTATCAAAGCCACCGACGCCCCGTCAGAAGGCATCGAATTCTTCGACTCGCCGCACGAAAGCGTCGCCCCGTTATTCGGCCAGCCGCCCGAAGAAATCGGCATCCATTATCTCGGCCTCCTTAGCCATCCCGGCGACAGCCACAGTTTCCACGAGACCAAAGCTATCCTGGCCTTACCGGTTTCAGCCCCTTGGGGCAGTACCATCCGGGCGCTCAATCTGGCACTCGAACTCAAACCCAAACACGTCCTACCGATCCACGACTGGCACTGGCGCGACGAAGCCCGCGAGCAAACCTACGCCATGTACGAAAAAGTTCTAGGCGAGCAGGGCATCACTTTCCACAAACTCCAAACCGGCCAGCCCGTCGAAATCGACACCTGACACCACCCTCGGTTCAAAAACCGTCCAAACCAGAACATTGACAAAACGCACAATATTTGCTACAGTTATGTAGATGTCCAATAAAACAAAAAACAATCAAACAGCCGCCGAAAAGCTGACCGAAGCCGCCAAACAGGGTGGCATCATGCTGATGGCCGCTGCCGCGACTTTGGGCATGATCGAATTGCCGGACCACACCAACGGTCGGGCAGTAGTAGTGCCGAACCAGCCGGCGTTCGCCGTGGCTACGCATAACATCCAGGATCAAGGCCAAAACAACCAGATCCTGCGCGAACGCTACGAGGCAGCCCCTCACTACATCAGTTACAGCGTGTCGCAACGTACACCCAGTCGCTCAGGCAAACATTAAAAATAAAAAGGATATAAAATTATGACCCCAGCACAAACACAAGCACAAGCAGTTGATTTACCAAGAATCGGAGCGGGAGCCACCCGGCCAGCCCGAGACGACCACAATACGGTCGCCAGAATCAGGCCGACTAGAAGGGGATTAGCCATGTTCGCCGGTCTAGCCCTGCTCATTCCGACAGTAGGTGCCCTGGATGCCCGCTTTAGCCAGCTTTCCGCCAGCACCATTCCTGGCACCGAGACAAACCTCGACCCGACCAAGTATAAGAAGGAAGTTATACCTGCCGAAGGCGCCTTTGATTTCGCCGAACAGGTAGATCCTAACCACGATCCGCGTAACGGCGTGGACCAGTTTGACCACCAAGTAGGTCACGACGCGCAAGCCGGCGACGTCGTCGCGGTCCCAATCGACGCGCGATAACAATAAACTGTGCATAAGTCCCTAAGCACATATAGTGCTTAGCTTGCCCTGTAGTTAATGCATATTGTGTCTGGGCTCCAAATCTGGAAAAACTGTGGATAAGTGGTGTGTGAAACACCACTTTTTTATATTTTTAGCTTGCTTGGGGGTGCTAGTGGGTAGTACACTCATGTCAGTGGGTAGAAATGGAACGGCAAAATAGCGCTCCAAATCGAAAAATAAAAAACCACTAGTAGCTTAAGGGACACCAATGGCCACGGTAGACTACTTCGAACGAAAGCTTGACGACAAGCGACGGCTGACAATTCCGCCGGAGCTTCGCGCCAAATTCGCGAGCGGGGTAGTAGTTACCAGGGGCTTCGGCCGGTACCTGCATCTTTATCCTAAAGATGTCTGGGAAAACCTGGTTGAGCCGCGTTTGGCCGGTGATGTCCTCGACGAGCGCATAGCCGACCTGAACGTCCAATTTCGGATGGGCAAGGTCGACCTGCTGCCCGACGACAAGCAGGGCCGTATTACGCTCGAGCAGCATCTGCTCGACTACGCGGGCATTAGCCGCGATGTCGTGGCAGTCGGTGTTGGACCGTACTGGCGCCTGATGGCTCCGGAAGCCTGATAAGCTGCGCACTTTAACAATTCGGTAAGAATAGAAGACCGACATTCGAGGTCAACTATTCGGCAGTCAACAAGTGGAATTTCGATAGTGAACCACTATAAAAAAACGCTTTGTACCTTTCAAAAACACCTCCCAAAACTCCACCTCACACATAAGTCTCTCAAACTTGGTTTCGGCGAAAAGTATTTATACATTTTGCTTAAACCGCACAAAAACAAAAACTCCAAAAAAACAAAAAAGTTGATTGCCGAATAGGTGACCTTGCAAAACAAAAATGTAAGCAAAGATGCACCAAAACAAAAACCAAAATAAATACAAACAGCACGTTCCGGTACTGCTAGACGAAGTCTTACAGTATCTGGACCCGAAGGCCGGGGAATCATACCTCGACCTGACGGCCGGTTACGGCGGACACGCCGAAGCGATATTGGAACGGACTGGAAGCCTCACAACAGCAGTGCTGGTCGATCGCGACAGACAAGCGGTCGAAGTACTCCGGGATAAGTTCGCGGGCGGCGATATTAGCGTGCTGCAACAGGATTTCCGGACGGCCAGCCAGGAGTTGGTTGGGCAGGGCAGCGAGTTTAACCTTATTTTGGCCGATTTGGGCGTATCGTCACCGCACCTTAACGAAGTTCAGCGTGGTTTTGCCATCAGTTTGGATGGTCCGCTGGACATGAGAATGGACCAGTCGCAGTCATTGACCGCCGCCGAAATAGTTAATAGCTATAGCGAAGCGGCGCTGGCCGATCTGTTGAAGCGTTACGGCGAAGAGCCGAAAGCCAAACGGATCGCTGGGCTGATCGTGGCAGGACGGCCGTTTAGCGGCACCAAGCAGTTAGCTTCTGTCGTGGCCCGAGCCTGGCCCGGACATAACCGGGTTCACCCGGCGACACGCACGTTCCAGGCATTACGCATTGCCGTCAATGACGAACTGGTACTGCTGGAACAGAGCCTACCGCTCTGGCTGCGATTGTTGGCTCCGGGCGGACGCCTGGGCGTCATCAGCTTCCATAGCCTGGAAGACCGGCTGGTGAAGCAGGCCTTGCAGGACGCGGCCGGCGAGCGTTACGACGCCGAACTCCGGCTGCTGACCAAACGTCCCGTAACGGCCAGCCCCATGGAAATAGTTTCTAATCCGCGAGCACGCAGCGCCAAGCTGCGGGCCGCCGTGAAAATAAAAACGAAAGGGAACACTTATGCCAATCCAGGTAAAAAGTAGCTCCCGCGCCTACAAGATCCACGTCAAAGTGGTCTAGCAGGCAAGTAGCGGTTCCGGCCTCAGCAATGAGGCTGGAACTAGGTAAATCTCACTAAACTAAAACAAAAATAAAAACCTATGACATACTCAAGCTCCCTGGCCATGAACCGCTCGCGGTATCAGGGCCGCAACCAGAACTCGGTCAGTTTCCGTGCCCAAACGCGGGTACTCGGACCGGTCAGCAACACCATCATTCTTATAGTCTTGGCTTGCTTGCTCGGTTTGCTGTATTTGACGCAGGTGACCAAAACAAATGCCTACGGTTACCAGATCAGCGCTTTGCAACAGCAGCAGGCTGATCTTAAGAGCCAGCATGACGACCTGGAGGTCGCTTCCGCCCGGCTGCAATCATTAAGCCGCGTTGGCGGCAGTGCTGTCGCCAAGAACCTCGTCGCGGTCGCTCCGTCCGCAACAGTTCAGAATTAAGCGCCATGCCGCGACCGACATTTCCCTATTAGGGGCGGGCGCTTTATAATATAAGAGGTCATGGCTTTGCAAAACAAAAATGACACCGGCTTAATCATCAAGCGCGTCCGCATTTGGTACGGTTTATTAGTACTTGTCCTGGTTATCTTCGTAATCAGGCTGTTTTACGTCCAGATTATCGATTACGGCCATTACCGGGCGGCGGCGCTGAGTGACCAGCTCAAACAATACCAGATTCCGGCGGCGCGCGGCATTATCGAGGCCCACGAAGGTGATTCGGTGCTGCCGATCGTGCTCAACCAGCAGCTGTACACGCTCTATGCCGACCCGGTCAATATTAAGAACGCCGACCAAGAGGCGGCCAAGCTGGTGCCGATAGTGGGGGGCAGCGCTAGTGACTATAGCGCGCTCATGAAGACCAAAAACACTCGTTACGCTGTATTATCCAAGAAGTTGACAAGTGACCAACAGGCCAAAATCGCCAGTCTGAAATTACCCGGTGTCGGTATCCAGCCACAAAACTACCGCACCTATCCGCAAGGCAGTCTGGCTTCTCAGGTGTTGGGCTACGTTGATAATGACGGGCAGGGCAATTATGGCATTGAGCAGGCGTTTAACAAGCAGCTGGAAGGGACGCCGGGCCAGCTTAAAGCGATTACTGATGCCAATGGCGTACCGCTGGCAGCCACGAAGGGTAATGTTGAAACTGCGCCCAAGAACGGCGACAACATTGTGTTGACGCTGGATTTATCCATGCAAGCTCAAATGGAAAAAATTCTCCAGCAGGAATATCAGAAGACCAAATCACAGGGTTTGAGCGCCATAATCATGGATCCAAACACCGGCCAGATTAAAGCCATGGCTAATTATCCGACTTACGACCCGAGCAATTACCAAAACGTCAGCAATGCGGCCTTGTTCGGAGACGCGGCCGTTACGAACGCTATAGAGCCCGGTTCAACGATGAAGATACTGACGACTGCGGCGGCGCTTGATCAAGGCGTGATTCAGCCTGATACGACGTTTTATGACCCGGCCCACTGGCTGGTTGATGGATTTAACATTACTGACATTGAAGAGGATGGCGGGGCACGCACCCAAAGTATCGACAGCGTATTAAACCTCTCGCTTAACACTGGTGCCACTTGGATGCTGATGCAAATGGGCGGCGGCCAGATTAATACCAAAGCTCGGGATGCCTGGTATGACTATATGACTAATCATTTCCGTATTGGCGACCTTACCGGCATACAGAGCTATGAAACCGCGCCTCCGGTAACCAAGCCTCAAGATAATGGAGCCGGCATTGACCTGACTTACGCCAATATGTCGTTCGGCCAATCGGTGCAGGTTACAGCCCTCCAGATGGCGGCGGCTGACTCAAGTGTTTTGAATGGCGGCACTTATTACCAACCTAGTTTAGTCGATCAAACGATTGATTCCGGAGGCCACACGACAAAAGTGCAACCTAAGATACTCAAGACAGACGTCGTTTCACCAAAAGTCAGCCAGGAAATGCAACCTCTGATGGAGTATGTCGTCCAGCAGCACTTGCTGTCCGGTTTCTCATATATGAACTTCAGCTCTGATTATATTGTCGGCGGCAAGACTGGAACGGCACAGATCGCGGTACCGGGCGGCTACTCGGCTGATAAATATAATGGCACCTATGTCGGCTTTGTAGGCGGTAATAAGCCCCAATACGTTATCGTGGTATATAATATTGAACCGGGCGTAGCCGGTTATGCCGGAGCTAATGGCGGCCAGCCGGTGTTCGCAGACCTGGCGCATATGCTGATTGATAATTCCTATGTCACTCCGAAAAGCCAATAAACCATCCAAGGAATGATATAATAAAACAAAAATCACACCCATGAATAACACCTTACATCTTGCCATCACTACCCACAACCTGACCCGTATATTATCACTTGGATTTTTCGGTTTCGCGCTGAGCATGTTGATAACGCCTGTTTATACGAATATGGCTTACAAAAACGAATGGTGGAAGCGCCAGCGTACCGATGCCTGGTCGGGCGGGAAGGCTACCGTTTACGCCAAACTTCATGCCGCTAAGCATAAACGTAATATCCCGACTATGGCCGGCCTTATTTTCGTGCTGGCTATCACTTTGGTTACTTTGTTCGGGAATCTTAGCCGCGGCCAGACCTGGTTGCCGCTGGCAGGCTTGCTAGCCGCCGCCGCTATTGGTTTAGTCGATGACGCCATGAATATCAGGAGCAGCGGCGGGGTGGCCGGTATGAGGGCCCGTACCAAGTTCGCCTTGTATAGTTTGGTAGTTATCATCGGCGGCTGGTGGTTTTACGCCAAGCTGGGGGTGCATTCTATCTATTTGCCGGGCATACATGAGTGGCACATCGGTTTATTCGTTATCGCCTTGTTCTGGCTGGTAGTTATCGCGACGGCTATTTCGGTTAACTTCAGCGATGGCCTGGACGGCCTGGCCGGCGGTTTGCTGACGTCATCATTTAC
>DASRLG010000012.1:0-2302 GCA_035648575.1 Candidatus Dormiibacterota bacterium | reverse complement strand
ATATAAGACTGTGAAATAGTTGACAGCGGCCGGGCGGCGGTTAGCGGTACTCCGGGTTGGCGAAGTCGAAGCGGGCGCCGGCGTCCCATTTGGAGCGCTGGTTGCCGTAAGCTGGGATGCCGCCCTGGTCTTTGAGCAGTTTGGCCAGGTGCATCAGGTTCCAGGTCATGAAAGTGGTATTACGATTAGTGAAGTCGTTGTCGAAGCCGGTCTGGCCGCCCTTGCCGTCATCGTCGCCGTAACTGGCACCGGGACCGGCCTCACCGATCCAACCGGCGTCGGCCTGGGGCGGAATGCTGTAGCCGAGGTGCTGTAAGCTGTAGAGAATATTCATGGCGCAATGTTTGATGCCGTCTTCGTTGCCGGTGATCAGGCAGCCGCCGACTTTGCCGTAGAAGGCGTATTGGCCCTGTTTGTTCAGGACACTGCTGCAAGCGTAGAGACGCTCGATTATTTTCTTGGTTTCGCTGCTGTTGTCGCCGAGCCAGATTGGGCCGGCCAGGACTAGGATGTCGGCATCCATGACGCGCTTGATGATTTCGGGCCATTCGTCCTTGTCTGCGCCGTGTTCGCGCATGTCGGGCCAAACGCCGGTGGCGATGTCGGGGTGGTCGATGGTGCGGATTAGCTCGGTTTGGATGCCGTGCTTTTGCATGATTCCCTGGCTGATTTTGACCAGGCTTTCGGTGTGGCTGGGTTCAGGTGACTTGGTCAGGGTGCCGTTGAAGAAAATCGCTTTTATGCCTGTAAAATCCCAGTCTTTGTCCGCCATGTCGTCCTCCTAATTTTAATTTCAGTATACGCCATCGCGGGCGGTATTACTTCTTCTTGCGGTCGTGGTAGGCGAGCTGGCGGCGGAGTTGGTCGAGGCGGGTTATTTTGTTGTCGAAGACTTTGAGCAGGCTGGAATATTGCCAGTTTGGGGTTAGGATTTGGGCCAGTTTGCCCTGCCCTTCTAGATATTCGGCCAAGCTGAAGAAGTCGCCATCGCCGGAGACGATGATAGCTTGGCCGTAATTGGGCAGCTCTTTCATGGCATAGAGGACCAGTTCGGCGTCGACGTTCCCCTTGACGGTCGGCCTGTCCTTGTCTTTTGGTTCGGCGGGTTTGTCGCCGGGGACTGGCGGCGGTGCAGTGTCTGCCTGCGGGTTGGCATCGTGTTTGGACGGGTTAACGTCGACCGTGGGCTTAAGGACGATCAGGTAGCCAAGTTCGTGCATATATTCGTATAATTGTTCGTTTTCGCTCATGTAGCCGATGAACATGTAGGCGTGCGTGACTCCGTGTTTGTCCCTGAGGTATTGGCGGAATTTGCGCCAGTCCAGCTTCCAGCCCATGCGTTGGGTGCCGAGATTCAAGTTCTGGCTGTCGATGAAAGCATAGGCGTTTGGCGTCGAGGAGTTACTTGGCATGATTACAGTCTAACACTGTAGAAAGGCTGGGTATAGATGAGCATGAGATGCCGGGCTTCGGTGATGATAGTTAATACGGCTGGCAGGTAGACGGCTAACAGAAGATCCAATGGCTGGCGCAACTTGTTCAAAAACAGTCCTAGATTGGGGGTAACGGCAATTGCCTGCCCGATTATCAGGCGCGGCGGGAAAGCCGGATCGGGAGTCTTAAGAGCGTCCCCGGACGTGGTCAGCCAGCCGGTATGATGATCGATCCTCGTGAGACGGTGCGAAATTATCAGGTTCGGGTTGAGCGGGCTGTGATAGCTGATGATGTCGCCGGGCCGCAAATCACGGGCCGGGATAGGCCGGACGATTATGGCATCGCCCGGCCCAAAGACCGGCACCATGCTGGCGGTTTGAACGCTCAGCAAACTGTAGCCGTGCAGGCGTAAGATTAACAGAGCCACGATCACGGCGATCAAAGGAGCCGTCGCCAGAAGCTTAGCTGCTCTGCGCCACACCGCTAAACACGAAATCTATATTACCCAACGCGGCGCCCGAACCGGTTATGGCATTACTGTCCATTGAGACCTGCAACTTATAGCCCGCGGCATTATTATTGGCTAAATTACCACTGTTAATGAGCAGTCCTCCGCTGGAAGACGCGGCCATCAACGATTGCAGGCTAAAGCTCTGGATGCCCGTGCCGCTACCAATTGTAGTTAAGAGGATGTTGACCTTACTCAAATCGACATTGTTGGGGTTCGTCGGTACGCTGCTGACCGCGAGCTTGAGAGCCAATGGCGTGCCACCGAGATTTTCCAAGTAAACGGGATAGCCGGTTACCGGTTCTGCCTGTCCGCCCGGTATGAGGTTACTGAAATCAAAACCGGTGTGCGTGTTGGAGT
>DASRLG010000011.1:0-7157 GCA_035648575.1 Candidatus Dormiibacterota bacterium | reverse complement strand
CTCTAGACCGCTAGTTAAAGGCGAAGGTTCGGTTTCTGTAAACCTATTAACTCCTACGACTGTTTTTTCACAGCTTTCAATTTTAGCGAGACGGTTGCGATTGGAAGCTACCAGTTCGGCCTTCATATAAGGAATAGCTGCGACAGCACCTCCCTGCCTCTCTACAACCGCCATCTCTGCCTGGGCCTCGGCTGTTAATTCGGAGACACGCCTATTCATTAATACTGAGCCTTCGAAGATATCTTCATCTCCAGGCTGCACAATCCCAGTATCTTCGAAGGCCAGGACTTGTTGAATGCGCAGCCCCCACTGCTGATCCCAGGACCGTGGCAAACCAAGCGCTTCGTTCCAGGCTGGCAGTTGCAGGGCACGAGCCCGATATTTGCTGCCGCCCAACGTTACCCCCAATGCCGAGAGCACCATTCTTTGCACATTATTTTCTGGCTGTGCTTCGGTTAGACCGAGAGAATTAACCTGAACACCATAGCGAAAACGCAACATCTTCGGATCTGTAATACCATATCGTTCACGCCCAATTTCCTCCCACAGATTGACCATAGTACGAACTTTGGCCTGTTCGCCCGTAAAATCAGTGCCCGCGTTGATAAAAAACGAAACTCGGCCAAAGACCTGTGGAAAATCTTCTTCCGCAACTCCCTCTTGTACCGCATCAAGGACAGCAATGGCATTCGACATGGAATATGCGATCTCCTGGACTGGAGTAGCACCGACTTCTTGCAAATGGTAAGAGCAGATATTAATCGGATTCCACTTGGGCATCTTGTCGACAGTGTACTTAATCATATCCGTTGTCAGGCGTAATGATGCGTCGGGCGGAAAGGCATAGGTGCCTCGGGCTAGAAATTCCTTGATAATATCGTTCTGAGTGGTACCTTTAAGTTCTGATTGATCCACTCCAGCTTCTTCTGCTTCCACCGCGTAGAGGGCTAATAGCCATGGTGCTGTAGCATTAATGGTCATTGAGGTATTCATTGCGCTCAAAGGAATACCGTCCATTAATGTATGCATATCACCCTTATGAGCAATAGATACACCTACTTTGCCTACTTCGCCAGCAGCCATAGAGTCGTCCGCATCATAACCGGTTTGTGTTGGCAAATCAAAAGCAATCGACAGGCCTGTTTGGCCCTTCTCTAGGTTGCGCCTATAGAGTTCGTTTGAGGCCTTCGCGGTTGAGTGCCCGGCATACGTACGCATAAGCCAGGGCGAGTCACGTTGCGGCAAGCCGGGTGCAGCTCCACCCATTTCGCCAGTCGGCCCTGAGACCATACATAATTCCTCGATAAGATTATCTACAACATATATTAACAGAAAAAGCCGCACTGGCGGCTCTTTATTCATCTAAAGCTGGTGCGGCGGAGAGGACTTGAACCTCCACATCTTGCGATACTAGCTCCTAAGGCTAGCGCGTCTACCAATTCCGCCACCGCCGCGTCCATCGCTAGCTATTTTACGCAATTGCCGGCCAAAAAACCACTGTTGATTGACAACGAGGCTGGCTTGGGCAATAGTTAGCATCGTATAAAACATAAGGACTCCTGACATGAATACTGATGAACAGCCGGCCTCGCCGCAATTCGCGGCCCAGTTCAGCCAGCAGCCACCTGCCCCATTACCTCAGCCTACGCCAGTCCAGGGCGAGCCTGTGAAGTTCCCGTCGGCTTTCTCGTTATTTCAGCCCAGCACCCAACTGGTTACTAAAAATCTCACCAACTTCATCGTGATTTATATGCTGCCGACCATTTATTTTGCCTTGATGGGGCGATTTTTCAATCCCAAGATAGCGAATCAACATATCGGACTCTGGCTGGGACTAGTGGGCGTCGGAACCGCTTATAACTTGGTAATCCTAGGGGCAAGGCCATTGCTGGCGCTCGGAACGGTACATGGTCGGCAATTCGGCTTGCTTGAGGTCATCAAGGCCGGGGGACGTTATTTTTGGCGTCTGCTGGGCTTGTACATCGTGCTCGGCGCGGTCTTTTTCATCGGGATCGTGCTGTTCATAGTACCGGGGATTATTATGATACGCCGTTACGCTTTGGCGTCTTACTTCCTGGTAGACCAGAATATTGGTATCTTCGAAGCTATGAAGCGAAGCGCCACCGCTACCAAAGGTTACAGTGGCGCCGTATGGGGTCTGATCGGTGTCCAGGCACTGGTCGGCTCGCCCAGCTGGATTCCCTTCATTGGACCTTTCCTTAGCTCTGCCACGACTATGTTGTACGCTTGCGCCCCGGCAATGCGCTATGAGGAATTTAAGGCGCTGCATACCTCTGGCGCGGCTTCGCCCGTTCAGCCGCAGGTACCACCAAACCCGGTTGGCAATTAACCCAAACGGCGGTAAAAGACCAGCTGGGCATCCCCGTAGTCTTTTGTCTGTAAAAGTTCATAGCTGTCAGATAGGTCGAGCTTGACGCTTGGAGGTAAAGAGAACACGGCCAGGCCATTCGGTTTGGCGCGTTCGGCGAGACGTTCGAGCAGCTTTAGTTGAGGGTCGTCATAAGGCGGATCGCAGAGGACGATATCGAAGTTTTCGTCGGTCGTGGACAGCCAGGCGGTAGCTGATGCCTTTATAAGTTTTACCTGGTTTAGCAGGCCTAAAGACGTGACGTTGGCGGCAATTGCCTGCTGGGCGGACTGGTCGCTATCGATAGCTACGGCACTGGCCGCGCCGCGGCTAATAGCCTCGTAACTTAAGGCCCCGCTGCCAGCGAAAGAGTCGAGCACGCCTAACCCGTCAATGTCGCCAAGGGCGTTGAACAGCGCGCCTCTTATCTTATCACTCATCGGGTGGGTGCGATGCCCGCGCGGACTGGCGAAATTGCGACCGCCAAGGCGCCCGGCAATAATTCTCATGCCACCTCTAAGCCGGCTTCGTGGCAGGCGGAATACCAGGCAAGCGTGATCATACGAACCATTCGAGGTGCCAGCTCACGGCGGACATCACGGCTCAACTTACGAGTCCAGCCCAGCTCGTAGAAGCGTTCATACAGGTTAAGTTCGGCTACTTCCCGGGCCATTTTCCTGAAGACGTAGATTACGCCCTCGGCCTTGATGCTTTCAATATCCGAACGTGAGGGCAGCGCCTTGTTGAAGCGCAACGGGGCGATTATGGCATAAGCGCCGGCTTCGAACGCGGCATGGGTCGTGAGTAAGCCTTTGGGTCCGACAAGTTTGAGGCTTTGCAAGACTGATTTGCCTAAAGTATCACCTTTGACATACAGCCGTCCGGCCAAGCCCTTCCTGGTATGCCGTTCTTCGCCGCCCCTTAAGCGAGACAACTCCGCCTCGTACGGAAAATGATGCGCCGGGGTCAGGCCGTCTACCAAAGCGTGCGCCATCCAGGAAGCTTCGAACGCTGCCCGTACATCATCCCCTTGCTTTAGAGCCTGGACCAGCCCCTTATAGTGCATAGATATCTGGCCATGAAGGTCAGTATCATTGGCATCAAGCGGGTCGACGAAGTGCCACGGCTGGCCATTTTTCAGGCGCTTGAGCTTCGCGCCGTCCGGCCCTTGAGGCCCTTCGAAGTTCAATACCTGGCTAATCGCTGGGAACGAGCTTTTATCAGGCAATAGGCCTAGCAAATGCCGATGCGCGGCCCGGTCAAGTTTCTGGTGGGCGTGAAAAATTATGGAATACATCTATAGAGCAAGCGGTTTTAGTTGAGGTTAGTGACTGCCCGCAGCCGGTTTACGTTTTGCATGAGATGCTTGTATTGTAACAAATTTTCATCCTGTTCGAGTAGTGCCTGGGCCGCGGCGCGGGCGGCGCTAATCAGTTTGGTATCGGTCAGTTTGGCTATCCTAAGGTCCAGCTGGCCATGTTGGTAGGTGCCGTAGATGGCACCGGGGCCGCGCAATTCAAGATCGAGTTCGGCCAGCTGGAAGCCGTCGTTGGAGCTTACCAAGGCCCGTAGGCGGCGGCTTGGGGCGGCAGAATCTCCTAACATCAAATAGCAGTAGCCTTGATGCGTGCTGCGGCCGACCCGGCCTCGCAACTGATGCAACTGGGCCAGGCCAAAGCGTTCGGCATCTTCGATGAGCATGATGCTGGCATTCGGGACGTCCACGCCGACTTCGATAACTGTTGTAGAAACTAATACATCTAACTCGTGGCGGACAAACCGCTCCATGACGGCCTGCTTGTCTGCCGGCTTGAGTTTGCCATGCAGCAGCCCGACCCGGCGGTGTTTGAAATCCTTGCTACTGAATTGTTTGTAAATTTTTTCGGCCGAGCTTAGCTCTAGGACTGCCGAATCTCTGATCAAAGGACAGACCACGTACATTTGGCGGCCCGTTTCCAGCTCCTTATCAATTTCCGCGTACAGTTGTGCCCGCGAATTCGGCGAAACGATCCGGGTAGTAATCGGCTGGCGGCCAGGCGGCTTTTCGCTCAATATGGAGACATCTAGCTCGCCGTACAGGGTCAGCGCCAGCGAGCGCGGTATCGGCGTGGCTGTCAGGCTGAGCACGTGGGGCATGTGGCCGGCCTTGGCCATCAGGGTTTTGCGCTGCTCGACTCCGAAACGCTGTTGCTCGTCAATGACGATCAAAGCCAGCTTGTGCATGTCGACCTGCTCCTGGATTAAGGCCTGGGTGCCGATTATGAATTGGGCCTGGCCGCTCTTGATAGCCGCGCGGGCTTTAGTTTTTTGCTCCGGCTTAAGACTGCCAACCAACAGATCGACCAGTTTGTGGCGACCCAACGGCTCCAAAAGGCTGTAAATAGTATCGGCATGCTGTCGCGCCAACAACTCGGTCGGGGCCATCAAGGCCACCTGCCATCCCTGTTCAAGAGCCATCAGCGCGGCCATGGCTGCCACGACCGTCTTGCCGGAACCGACATCACCTTCTATAAGGCGGTTCATAGGCTGCTCTTTCTCAAGGTCTTTGTAAATACGCATGGCCGCCACGCGTTGACTGTCTGTCAGCTTAAACGGCAAGACGTTGGAGAATTTAACAGCCAGCTGTTCATCATAACGGACCTTGATAGAATGCTCGGATTGGTTTTCCCGCTTGTTAAGCAAGCTTGCGAGGCTGAGCTGGAAAACTTCTTCGAAGCCCAAGCGGCGCTGGGCGGCGGCCAGTTGCTCATCCGATTGAGGGGCATGAATAGCCGATAAGGCCTCGCCCCGGTTTAGAAGCTTCTCCTGCTTCACGATCTGGGCAGGTAAAGACTCCCTAGTCTTAGTGATCAACGACCGTACCTGACCTACGGCCAGCCGGATTTGACGCGAAGTCAGGCCTTTAGTCTCACGATAAACGGCTAGAATCCTGGCGGTATTAAGCGGAAAATCGCTGGTGATTTCGACACTTGGGTTCATGATGGCGAAACGCCGGTAGCTCAATTCATACTGACCGGATATGAAGTAGCGACGGCCGGGCTTAAGAGCCGCCGCCCGGTAAGGCTGGTTAAACCAAACCAGCCGCGTACTGTCGGTCTCATCACTGACAATGGCCTCGGTTATATGCAGGCCGCGCCGGACATAGCGGCCAGCAGCTTGCTTAATGACGCCCTCGACCGTCACGGCACCCGGACGCAGCTGCTTGATCGGTGTCACCTTGGAATAATCCTCGTAGCGGCGCGGATAATAGTCGATCAGGTCACCGACGGTTTTGAGGCCAAGAATGGCGAACTTCTTGGCCTGCTCCTCGCCTACTCCTTTGAGCTCAGTCAGCGGACTGTTCAATGTCATACCTGACAGTATACGAGACGTCTAAAAATCTTCAGCCAGTTTGTAGGCTTCGCGGTAGCGTTGTTTAAGATCAAAGTATCGGTCTTTGTAGCTAAGCCAGAATTCCTGGTAGCGCTCCTTGGGAATAAATTCATAAATATAATTCATATCCGGCTTCAACTTGTCATAATCATCATAAAAGTCCATATCCGCCCCGTTCTCGTAGGTGACCTCAGCCAGTTCCAATTTATTGTTCCCGTAGGATCGGAAATAACCGTTATAGGGTACTGGGGAATGCGATTCGGCTTCAACGATAAGCCGTATATTATCCTTATAAATAACTTCCCTGTCGAAGACCAGTTCGGCGATATCCTGCAGTACGCCAAAAGCAAGATCACGTATAGCATTAAAGGTCTTCTCGCTGGGGCCTCCGACAGTCAGGTAGCCTACTGGGTTATGTATGTAATTGCCTTCGAAGTTGACATCGGCCATCAGGAACAGGTGGACTACGGCATACTTAAAAGCGTCCGTCAGGTCCTTATCTTGCGAATTTAGAAACGCCTTGGCTTCTTCGGATAACTTGCCGCTCCCGAATAGCTGCGGCCGCTTATATTTCGCCAAGGTCAGTTTAAGCTCCTCGATTTGCTTAGGATAACGCCGTTCGAGTATCTTCCATAGCAGTATAAGTTTGTCATCTGACAGCTTGATCGGGTCTTGGCCGACTATATATTCAATTATCGAGAAATTATCAGGGAAAAACGTTTCGAAAAAGGCGCGCAAGAAATCAAGTTTCAGGTAATTGTTGATCATCATGATAATTTTCTGGTGGTCATCGTGAGCATTCCACCTCAAAGCCATGTTAAGACCGCTGACTATAAACATACGGGGGCGCTTCGGCTGTTTGGCGGCTACGGTAACCAAAGGCAGGAAATAACTTGGCAGACGGGCGTTGAGCTTGGCGTCAAGATCTCCTTCAAGCAGGCTCTTTTTCGAAAACCTGAAAGCCGGCTCGTTAAAGGCGATTAAGAAGTCACGACCGCTGATGTCCCACTTGTGGGAGTTGAGTTTTTGCCTTGGAACGACAATATCTTTATCTGAGGGAGTGGTTTTGAACGGATTATGAGGCATGGTGATGTGGCAAAGTAATTAAACTAACCGAATTATAGCACCGGGGGCGGTGGGCCACTAGTATCTGGATCAGGCAGTTTCGAGTTTTATTAGGCGAGTTTCGTGGTTATTGAGGGTTTTGCTTTGGTCTTTGATAACTTCTTTGGCCACAAATCTCCATTGCTTCATTTCGGCCATGTCGGCTTTGATTTGCTTGATGTCGGCTGGAACGTCTTTTAGGGCCTTGAGCGCTTCTATCACGAACTTCATTTGTTCTCGTAGTTCTTCTAGAAGAACGCCTTGGTAATGATCGCTTGAGTGGCTCATGGTGCTAGGAATTATACGTTTGCAC
>DASRLG010000010.1:0-4587 GCA_035648575.1 Candidatus Dormiibacterota bacterium | reverse complement strand
GCCGGTCTGCAGACGGACTCGGGCAGTGGCGCTTTTGCGGCGTCCCAGAGCATAGAAGTAATTATTCTTGGTGGTAGCCATTATTTAGTGTCCTTTACTGATATGGGGGTTGGTTTCTGGGGCGCGTGCTGGTGTTCTGATCCGGCGTAAACTTTCAGCCGTTGGAGGCGGCCGTCACGCAAGCGGTTGATCGGCAGCATGCCGCGGACAGCCTGGGTAATGGCGAAGGTTGGGTCGCGGTCCATCTTTTCGGCCAAGGTGGATTCCTTGAGGCCGCTTGGGTAACCGCTGTGGTGGTAATACATCTTCTTATTGAGCTTGTCGCCGGTGGCAACTAAACTGGCGGCGTTAATGATGACGACGAAATCGCCGCAATCAATGTGTTTGGTGAACTGGGGCTTGCCTTTGCCTGTTAACAGAGTGGCAACCTTGGTAGCGACACGACCCAACGGGGCTTCGCTGGCATCAACGACATACCACTGGCGGGTAACGTCTGCGGGCTTGGCGCTGTAGGTTTTCATTACTTGGACTCCTTGGCTTTGGCGGCTGGTTTAGCTGTTGGCTTCTTGGGCTTGCTGGCGGCCGGTTTAGGTTTGGCCGGAGCTTTTGCGGTCTTGGCTGGAGCAGCGGCCGGCTTCGGGGCGGCAACGGCTTTGGCGACCGGCGCGACCTTCAGGTCGTCGACGAAACTGACGCGGGCCAGTTGGGCGTTGTCACCGCGGCGAAAGCCGGTTTTGACTATGCGGAGATGCCCGCTAACGCGACTAGAAAGCTTAGGAGCTATCTCGTCAACCAATTTGTGGGCACTGGCAACGGTCTGCAGGCCGCTCAGAACCTGGCGGCGGTTGTGGAGGTCACCTTTTTTGGCTTTGGTAATGAGTTTTTCTACGTAAGGCACGACTTCTTTGGCTTTGGGCAAGGTGGTCTCGATGGACTCGTATTTGACCAAAGAATCAGCCAGACCCTTAATCAGGGCGCGGCGTTGGTCGCGTTCGCGGTCCAGTTTTCTGCCCTGGTAGCCGTGGCGGTGCATGCTTAGAGCTCCAACTCCGCCAGCTTATCTTTGACTTCATCGAGAGCTTTGCTACCGAAACCTTTGAGGTCACGGAGTTCGGCGTCATTCAGGGCAAACAGGTCCCGGATGGTGTGGATGTCGTTGTTAATCAGGGCGTTGGTGGTGCGGGCCGATAGGTTAAGGTCTTCGATGGAAGTGCTGAGAGCCGTGGCCTCTTCGCCGAGCATGTCGTTGCTGAAGCCGTTATCCTGGGCAGCGCTGTTGTCTACAACCGGTTCGTTGCTGGCAACACGGGTTTTGCCGGCTAAAGCGGTGTATTGGTTGACAAGGATGGCAGCGGCCTCTTCGAAAGCGTCCTGGGGCGTGATCGAGCCGTCGGTGTCGACGGTCAATAATAGCCGGTCGAGGTCAGTGGCCTGGCCGACACGGGTGTTTTCAACTTTGTAGCGGACGCGCAGGACGGGACTGAAAATGGCGTCGATGGCGATGGTATCGCTGGCCTTGCGAGCCGTGCCTTCTTCGATGGTGCGGTAACCGCGGCCGACTTCTACGGTCAGGTCGATAACAAGCTTGGCTTTAGCCTCGTCGATAGTAGCGATGACGTGTTCAGGGTTGACGATTTCAACGTCGGCGTTGGTCTGGATATCCTTGGCTGTGACGGCACCCTTGCCCTGTTTGACTATGCGTAGGGTCTGAGGTTCGTTGCCGTAAACGCGGAAACGGACGCTCTTGAGGTTGAGCATGATGTCAACGACGTCTTCTTTGACGCCAGGAACGCTGGTGAACTCATGTGTCACGCCTTCTATCTTGAAAGCCGTGACGGCGGCACCGGCAATGCTAGAGAGCAGTACGCGGCGCAAGCTGTTGCCCAGGGTCATACCGTAGCCGTTGTGCAGCGGCTCGATCACAAAAGAAGCGCTGGTGGCACTGTGGTCGTCTACTTTGACGAGGCCTGGTGTATGGATAATATTTGACATGGGGTGTTGCTCCTTATTTAGCGTGAGTAATACTCAACGATTAACTGCTCATTAATATCTGGTTCGGCGTCATCCCGGGACGGTGAACCGGTGATCGACACGGTAACTTTCTTACGGTCAACTTTCAGCCAGCCTGGCGTTTCGCCTGGGGCGGGACTGGTTTCATCAAGCTTCTTGAAGTATTCGGTCTTCTGGCTGTGCGGTCGGACGACAAGGGTGTCGCCTGGTTTGAGACGGATAGAAGGTACGTCAACGCGGGTATCGTTAAGCAGGAAATGGCCGTGGGTCATCAGCTGGCGGGCAGACCGGCGGCTGGGCGCGAAACCGGCCCGATAGATGGCGTTATCAGCCCGTTGCTCGAGGAATTGCAGCAAGATCTGGCCGGATTGGCCCTGGCGCTTGGAAGCCTCTTTCATAAGGTTGCTAAACTGCTTCTCCAGCAGGCCGTAAAGCCGCTTAACTTTCTGCTTCTCGCGCAACTGCAGCGAATACTGGCTGGCCTTGCCGCCACGCGGACCGCGGGCGTTAGGTCCCTGGCCGGGCTTGGAAGTGCGCTTGACCAAAGCCTTGTGAGCCTTGGGGTGGAGAGCGTAACCTTCACGGCGGCTCATTTTGACTATGGAACTTCTGTCTCGTGCCATTGCTTAAATCCTTCTTGCCTTACGGGGCCGGACACCGCCGTGCGGTATACCGGTAACGTCCATGATGCTTTCAACGGCTATATCCATGTTGCCCAGAACCCGGACAGCAGCGTCACGGCCTAGGCCGATACCCTTGATAAAAACTTCCGCTCTGGAGAAACCGTATTGCTGCTTGGCGGCCTGGGCGGCGCGCTCGGCAGCTACCTGGGCGGCGTAAGCAGTGCCCTTCTTGGAACCACGGAAACCGCAGGCACCGGCGCTGCAAGTCGTCAAGACGTTACCGCTACCGTCGGTGAAAGTCACAATGGTGTTATTAAAGGTCGCCAGCACGTGGACCTGGCCGCTTGGAACGCTGCGCTTGGCCTTTTTGCGTTTGGCCGGCTTCGTAGCGGTGGTCGCGCTAGCAGCGTCAGCCGGTGCTGCGGCATCAGTAGTAGTTACAGCCTCGGTTGGCACGGCAGTCTCCGGCTTGGCCTCGATTACTTCTTCGGTGGTGGTTGTGGTGTCTTCTGCCATATATAATCCTAAGTCTTGGAGGCTACCTTCTTAGCCGTGCCGCCGACAGTGACCTTCTTGCCACGGCGTGTGCGGGCGTTGGTCTTGGTGCGCTGGCCGCGGGATGGCAAACCGGCCGTGTGGCGGTAACCACGGTATGACTTAATGTCCTTGAGGCGCTTGATATTGCCGCTAACGATGCGCTGCAGCTCACCTTCGACGACATAATCAGCGTTGATGACGTCCTGCACCTGGGAAATTTCAGCGTCAGTCAGGTTCTTGACCCGGGTTGTCGGCTCGACCTTGGCTTTGGTCAGGATATCGTTAGCACTCTTAGGGCCGATACCATAAACGTAAGTCAAAGCCACCCAGACCTGTTTTTCCGCGGGAATAGTAACACCTGATATTCGGGCCATGAGCTAACCTTGCCTCTGTTTATGCTTGGGCTTGAACTTATTGATAACGTAAACCCGGCCTTTACGGCGGACGATCTTATCATCGGGACTGATCTTTTTGACGCTGGCACGCACTTTCATGCGGATCATTCTCCTTTCAGGAGGGTGACTCACTGCTCTTAATATAATTAACCTTTGCGATAGGTGATTCTGCCCTTAGTGAGATCGTAAGGGGTCAACTCGACCGTAACGCTGTCTCCGGGTACGATGCGGATAAAATGTTTCCGCATTTTGCCGGCGACGTGAGCTATAATTCGATGGCCGTTCTCAAGTTCGACACGAAATTGAGTCCCTGGAAGGGTCTCGATTATTGTGCCTGTAAGCTCGATTACTTCCTTATTAACAGCCATAAATATAACTAGTCTTGAATTATAGCACCCGGTACAACGGTTTGTAAAGAGTTTTTATTAACTCCAGCAAGTTCCGGCGGCCCAGGTGCCAGATTATCGTGCTTTTATGATAGCATGGACAGCTACTTTTTGTCGGTTTTGCTAGGCCTCACACGGTTTTTCAAACGGGCGCCGAAACGCAGCCGGCCGCCGCCCGGAGGAGCCCCGGCACCACTTATATCAGTGTCATAGAAGAAGTCGGGCTGGGAATACTGGTCGTAAGTGACCATCAAGGCCCGCGATTCGACGGCCCTGAGCGTCTGAAGTGCTACCGAGACCAGGATCAGCACGCTGGTGCCGCCGATCGTAATGCTAGTAGTGACGAAAACCTGGGCGACAACCGGCAGGACCGCCAGCAGGCCCAGGCTGAGGGCACCGAAGAAAGTCAGGCGGTTGACGATCTTGCCAAGGTACTTCTCGGTTTGTTCGCCGCCGCGGACGCCTTCTATGAAGCCGCCCTGTTTATGCAGGTTTTCGGCTATTTCCTTGGAGTTGAAGGTGATACTTGTGTAGAAGAAGGTAAAAGTAAAGACCAGCAGGAAGTAAGTGACCGGATAAATATAAGCTTTGAGGCCTTCGGTCGCGAAAGTCGTGGCCGACGGCGGCTGGAACCAG
>DASRLG010000009.1:0-3467 GCA_035648575.1 Candidatus Dormiibacterota bacterium | reverse complement strand
GGGCGTCGAGGCTTCGGCACCGGCCCGGCTCCACCAGTTTTTGGAGCCGTCGTAGAAAAAGATTCGTCCATCGCCCATGCCTTTAGCGTAGCCGTCGGCTTCGGAGCCGATTTCGACCTGCTTGGATTCGACATTCTTCCTGGCGAAAAGGCCTGCCCAGAGGCCGGCTGCTTCGGTGTCTTTAGGGATGTCAAACTCCTTGTTGCCGATGTAGCAAGTGACATAAAGCTTGGCTGGGTCCAGACCGACAACATCGGTCAAAAACTCGAACAGCCACGGAATCTCCTCGGCCTTGAAATAATCGCCGAGCGACCAGTTGCCGAGCATTTCGAAGAACGTGGTGTGGCGGTTGTCGCCGACTTCTTCGATATCCTGGGCCCGCAGGCAGGTCTGGCTGTCGACCAGCCTGACGCCCTCCGGATGCGGTTCACCTAACAGATACGGGATGAGAGGCTGCATGCCGGAGCCGGTGAACAGGGTCGTCGGGTCGTTATACGGCACCAGCTGGGCCCGCGGAATTACCTTGTGGCCGCGCTCCGCGAAAAAGTCCAGGTAGGCTTTGCGTATTTCCTGTGCTGTCATATCTGTTAGATTGTAACAGATTAGTGGGCGGCGATATACTTTACGGCGTCCAGCAGGTCGACGGCGGTGTAAGTCGCCTCGGGAGAAACGACTGGCGTGTTGCCAGTCTGCACGAGAATCGTTTTGGTACCGGCGTTAACACCGGTCAGAATGTCAGATTCGCGGTCGCCGATGACATAAGATTCGGCCAGGTCTATATTAAATTCGGCGGCGGCTTCCAGAATCATCAGCGGCTTGGGTTTGCGGCAGGCGCAGTTGTCTTCGGGCTTGTGCGGACAGACGTAGATTTTGAGGAAGTTGATACCGCTGGCCTCTATGAGGTCGATGAACGTATTGTTGATACGTTCGAACTCGGACCGGTCAATCCGGCCCTCGCCGATGCCGGCCTGGTTAGTGACTTCGATGACGCCGAAATCCAGCGTGGCCAGAAGCTTGAGCGCCTCGACGGTATCCGGGAATAGGTGCAGGTCACTCAAGCTGTCGACCCTCAAATCCGGCGGGTCGATGATCATCGTGCCATCGCGGTCGAGGAAGACTGCTTTCATGGGCTTAGTTTAGCAGATGATCCCGGGTCGTCATATCTGTTAGGTTATAACATATCCTTGACATTTTTAGCATTAAATAATATATTTGCATCATGACATATGGACCGGCACGAATAGATGACACGGACAGGCGGGTCGCGGCCGCGGGTTATGACAAAGGTGGCGAAAAGAGCGCACGAAGAGCAACAGGATTGGATATTGCCGCTGTTATCCTAGAGCATACCGATGTTGAGGGTGCAGGCCAAAGCGCCTCCAAGATAGTGGCCGGCCTTGAAGAAGCGGGCTTTACCGACCCCTTCAGCACTCTGCGGCAACAGGCCTTGGAAGCAGTCCTAGAGAGCGCGGTATTGGAAAGAACAGTCGCCACCGGCATGACTGCTACGGCGAGCGAACTACCCCCTCCTCACCCCGGACCGGCACCCGAAGGCCTCGGCCATCCGGAAACTCTTAGCCAGTCGCTGCTTAATCGATAATACCTCCGCCCAAAACCCGGTCATTATCATAAATGACGGCCGATTGGCCGGCAGCTAGGCCGCGCTGGGGTTCTTTGAGAATCAGGTTTTTGTCGTTGATAGAACAGGCTACTAGCGGGCCGCGGTAGCGCAACCGGGCCTGGTAGTCTTTCGTCTGGCTTGGCTGTGCGTTAATCCAGTGCAGGTCTTCGAGGGTGACTTCATTGGTCCAGAGGTTTTTGTCGTCGAGGTCGGTCGTGACATAGACCGTGTTAGTTTTCATATCTTTGCTGCTGACATAGTACGGCAGGCCACCGCCGACGTTGAGGCCATGGCGCTGGCCGATGGTGTAGAAAATTGCGCCGTCGTGTTGGCCGATTTCCTGGCCGGTTTGGTCTATGATCGAGCCGGGTGTTTGCGGGCCGAGTTCATTAAGCAGGAACTCCTTGATACCCACCTTGCCGACGAAGCAGATACCCTGGCTGTCTTTCTTATCGGCGGTTGCCAAGCCTAGCTTTTTGGCGAGCTGGCGGACTTCGGTTTTGCGCAGTTCGCCGATTGGCATCAGGCTTTTGTCCAAGGCTTCCTCGGTTACGCGGTACAGGAAGTACGATTGGTCTTTGCTGTCATCTAGGCCCTTGAAGAGCTGGCCGTCTTTTATCCGGGCATAGTGGCCGGTGGCTATCAGGTCGGCGCCGTCTTCTAGGGCGGTTTCCAGGAATAATTTAAACTTCACCTCCTGGTTGCACATGACATCGGGGTTCGGGGTTCGGCCGGCCTGGTATTCGGCGACCATGTAATCGACGACTTTTTGCCGGTACTGCGTCTCGAAGTCATACATTTTGAAATCAAGCCCCAGCTGGACGGCCACTCGTTTGGCGTCCTGGTAATCTTCCTTCCATGGGCAAACGAAGCCCGGCAAATCACGGCTCCAGTTCTTCATATAAACGCCCGTGACATCATAGCCCTGCTGCTGGAGCAACGCCGCCGTTACGGACGAATCAACACCGCCGGACATGCCGACATAAACTTTCTTGGCCATAGATTGTCTATTTTAACAAAAACAGCCGGTCTTAGATATCGAGGAAGACGATCACCTGGTTGGCTTTGACGTGCATCAGGCCGCCGGAAATGCGAATCTTCTGCTGCCCCTCGTTGGCCGTCCGGATAACTAAATCACAGGGGTCAAGTAACGAAATAAAGCTATGGTGCCTGGGCAAAATATCAAACGGCCCGGTCGCGTTCTCGGCCGTCAGGCTGAAAGCCGGCCCGTCGTAATAGTCGCGGAACGGCGAATAGACCCTGACGTTCATGCTGAGCCGGCTGTCGGAGACAGATTGGTCATAGTCGCGGACAGCTCGTTTCTGTTCCTGTTCGGTTTTGGTCTCCGGCTCGGCCTGGGCGCCTATGACGCGTTGCTCGTCAACGCCTGAAGGCTGGTCGGTCATACGACGATTTCCTCGATGCTCTTAAGCGTTTCCTCGCGCGAGAAGAAGTCGCCCGGAACACCGTTATGCTTGGTCATGACGCTCATGTTCTGGGTGAAGTTGGAAATCAGCTTCTTGGCTTTGGCGTAATCGGCCCGGTCGGCCGGACTAAGTTCGTTCTCGCCAATGATCGCGATGATATTTTTCAGTGATTCGTACTTGCGGAGCAAGGCTTGGACCTGGACGCTTAACAGGTAATGGCGTTCACCGACTACTTCCGGGGTCAGCAGCGAAGAGCTGGTCAGGTTGAGGTCGACGGCCGGCCGTATACCTTGTTCGGCGACTTTGCGGGATAAGACTATGACGGAGTCCATTTCGTGCTGGATGAACTGGACTGCCGGGTCGCTAATGTCGTCGGCCGGCACGTATATCGTCTGCACCGATGTAATAGAGCCATTTTC
>DASRLG010000008.1:0-6693 GCA_035648575.1 Candidatus Dormiibacterota bacterium | reverse complement strand
CCTCTCATCCGCACCAAGCCTAATTATTTTCCATGAATAAATTAAACTTTTTATTTTGTAATGTCTAGACGTTCTCCGGGATGGTAGCATGTCGGCGGGCATGTTGATGATGGCCGGGATAACTTTATTACAGGCTTTGAGTAACAAAAATCTGGTCATTGTAGCCGAAGTTTGCATGCCGCTTGAACTCGGATTGGCTGGTATTTATGGCGGGCTATCCGTCAAGAACGTCCGCGCCGCAATTGAGGAACCCATACCTGGCATGCATGAAACTTCCCTGACACCCGAACCAATACCGGACACGGGAGCACTTGCTCAACAGATTGGCCTGGCTGGCTGAACAGATCTAAATTTTTAATGATCTAGCGAGCGGGCGGTTGGCGGATGTGCTATCATAACTGCTATAGGTTATGAGAGATTTTAACGGGGATAGCAGGGCCGATGAGTAGTAAAGTCGCGCATTATTTGCAGGAGCATTTGGTAGGGGAGGTGATGACCAGCACCGATGCCCGCCGCTATTTTGCTACGGACGGCAGTATTTTGCAGCTGGCACCGGCCTTGATCGCTTATCCCAGGACAGAGAATGACGTCCGCAAAACCGCCCGTTTCAGCTGGCAATTGGCGGAGCGGGGCCGGGTGATTCCGATTACGGCCCGCGGCTCCGGCACCAACCAGACCGGCGCGGCGCTGGGCAACGGCATCATGCTGGTTTTTCCGGCCCACATGAACCGCGTTCTGGAACTTGATACCAAGGATAACAGCGTGACCGTCGAGCCGGGCATCAATTACGGCAAACTGCAGCAAACCCTTTATACCCATGGTCGCTTCCTACCGCCCTACCCACCGTCACTGGAATACTCGACAATCGGCGGCGCTATCGCTGACAACGTGTCTGGCGAAAAATCGGTTAAATACGGCGACATGCGCGCCTACGTCAAGAGTTTGCGGGTAGTCCTGGCCAACGGCGAAGTCATCGAAACCAAACGCCTCAGCAAGCGCGAACTCAGCAAAAAACTCGGCCTGGCCACCTTCGAGGGCGAAATTTACCGTTCGGTCGACACTTTGCTGGAAGAACAGCACTCCCTGGTCGAAGAATTACCGCGGAACGTTACCCGCAACAGTGCCGGCTATGATCTGGCCGGTGTCAAACGCAAAGACGGCTCTTTTGACCTGACGCAACTAATGGCCGGCAGCCAGGGCACACTAGGCATCATTACCGAAGCTGTGCTCAAGACCGAATCATATGACCCGCAGACAACACTGATAATGGCCAGGTTCGACAGTTTGGAACAGGTTCAGAACGCTATCGTTGAACTACGGTCGCTGCCGGAACGGCCCAGCGCGATCGAAATGGTCGACGAGTACGTCCTTGAGCAAGTCCACGCCCTCAACCCCAACCAGCTCAAGGAGATTATCAAACCGCCGTTTCCGGCTATCACGTTATTCGTGGAGTTTGACGGCGGTGAACGGAAGACTAAGAAGGTGTCCAAACGCGCCGAGAGGATCTTAGACAAATATTCCATAGGTTTTCAAGCTACCAGCGACCCCGAGCAACAACAGCTATTGTGGAAAGTCCGCCAGGCTACCAGTTCGATCCTTGGCCATAACGAGGGCTTGCTGCAAGCCGTGCCGTTGTTCGACGCGGCCGTACCGCCGGACCGCCTGCGCGAATATCTAGATGGTGTCTATCATCTGTTGAAAACCAACAATCTGAAACCGGCCATCTGGGGCCATGCCGGTGATGCCAGCCTGCATTTTCAGCCACTGCTCAATCTCGGCCAGGTCGGCGACCGCCAGAAGGCTTTCCGCCTGATGGAAGAGCACAACAAGCTGGCCATTAGCCTCGGCGGCACGATTAGCGCCACCGCCGGCGACGGACGCCTGCGCACCCCATATCTGGAAGCTATGTATGGTCCCGAGCCTTACGCCCTGATGCAAAAGGTCAAGAAGATTTTCGACCCCTACGGTACTCTCAACCCAGGCGTTAAATTCGGCACTTCCCTGGACGACATCAAAGCCATGATCCGCAGCGACTACAGCATCGACCACCTCTACGACCACCTGCCGCGTTCATAAACGTTGAAAATAAAGGCCGACCAAGGCTTGAGTTTTTGGACAAAAACAGATACGATATGATGGCTTCGAGCGGACGTGGCGGAATTGGTAGACGCGCTACCTTGAGGTGGTAGTGGGAGTAATCCTGTGGAGGTTCAAGTCCTCTCGTCCGCACCATGCCCGAATCCGTGGGTGATTAGCTCAGCTGGCTAGAGCACCTCGTTTACACCGAGGGGGTCGGGGGTTCGAATCCCTCATCACCCACCATAGGACTTAAAAGCGTATTTTTCTGCATGAATACTCGATTTACTTCGAGAACTGGAGCGAGTTGCGGTGTTCCACAACGTGTCTAACGTAGGCCAGCCCTTTGTTAATATTTGTTGGTAGTCAGTTCTATTCGCTGACGTGGGCAGCAGCGTTCTGGGACATCCAGGTTTGAAGGCTGGTGAAGGCTGTTCGGGTACCGGCATCGCAGACGCCGTTTCCGTTCTCTCTTTTTATGATGCCCCATTGTCCGCTCGGGTCATCACACGATGCATACCAGTTAAAGTAGACGATCCAGGTATATTTGGTCGCAATATCGTTTAGGTACTGAGTCATAGAAGCTGCTTGGCCAGCTTCGTCAGTTCGGCCGTTAATACAGTTTCCGCTACCGGTATACCATTGACCAAGGCATTGACCTACCTCAGTAACATACCAGGGGGCGTTGGAGCCGTTGTTTACGGCTATGTCGTGCCAGTTGGGTACATCGTTGGCCCATCCGTAATTAGTCGACGGAACATTCGGGTCTCCACAGGGGCTTGAGCCTAGCCCACTCAAGGGGCCATACGGATGAATAGTCCAGCCATCCACCTCAGCTGCACCGCCTGACAAGTTGTGAATTACGGTTGGTATCCAGTTAGGGCTTGTTGTCCCTCCACCCGTGCAGCTAGCTGCTAATCCGGTGGCGACTGCCAAAGCCTTTATACCGCTGCCTGCTAAGGCCTTGTGGGCAGCATCATATTGAGCGGCATACGCGATAGCTGTCTCGCTCAAGTAGCTTTCATTACAGATCTCAAGCGTGGTTATTCCATAACTTTTTAGAGTAGGTATCATGGCCGTTATTTCTGTTTGGACTGTCGAAGCAGGGGTGCCTGTACAGTTACCATCCGATCCGTGGTCATATATGGGCAAGATATGAATGCCGGCCGCCTTGGCTCCGGCCAACGCGCCGGTACTGTAGTCCGTTCTAGTCCAGGTGACGCCGGTACTCTTAAAAAGCGCAACCGGTTCATTAGAAGAGGTACCGTATCCTATTGAGTTGTTTACGGATACTATGAATTTGCCGGTACCGCCGCCGCCAGTATTGATGGTGCCGAACTGGACTGAACCATCTGATTGCAGTGTAGCTGCGCCAGTACGTGTACCACTGCCAGCTGCAACTGTCGCGTATGGGGTGGCGGCCCGGCTGCCGGTCAATGTGTGCACCCCTATGCCTGCTATGACCAGAACTACAATGACCAGACTAACTTGTTGGTAGCGGGCGCTGCCTTTAAAAAGTTTCATGATGCGCTTACTCCTTAACTGCGATTTTTTCATAGCTAGAGTATTGGTTAAATAGTATCATAAGCACTTACCGGACAGTTGGACAGTTACTGTTCCATAGGGTAGGGGTTAGAGGCTACTATATGTGTTGTCATCTTACTTGGACATTTGTCCGGTTACGGCCGAAAACATCGAGCGCTTGATCAAAAGAACCTTGGGCGATGGGGTTGAGCTGGAGGTTTATTATGATTATCAAACCGCCAAACCTGAGAGCTACGACTTCATCCAGTACGTATTGAAAAAGCCTAAGCAATAGCTTATCAAAGAGCGTGAAGCAGCCGCCAATAGAGAGACGGTTTGTCGGGGGCGGCGCTTAGCTTTATGGGCACGGATTGCTGTCCGGTGAAGACGGTCTGGGGGATGGTCAAGCTGCCGACGGTTTGGCCGGCTTGGGTTTTGGCGGAGGTAGGATTGAGCTTGATCACAGCGGCTAGTGAATCGCCGTTCCAGGCTTTGGTAATCAACGGCTGGGCGGCTACGGCGGTTATAGTACCGCCCCAAGGTTGCTGGTAACGGCCTAATATCGACCCGGCAGGTACGACAGTGACAGAACTAAAATTGGCCTGGGCGCCTTGGATCAGGGGCAGGCTGTCGTGCATAGCTTGCCAGAGGCTGGGCTGGCCTATGACCGCGGTGATTACGACAAGGCTCTGGTTGTTAACGTTAGCCCGCGCGGCACCGACAAAAACGCCGCCGGCCTGGTCGGTATTACCGGTTTTTATGCCGATAATGTTGCTGGTGCCGAGCAGGGAATTAACGTTTTTGACATTGTTAACGATTGGCAGGCCGCTGGCCGTGCTCTGGCCTACGATTTGGGACAGGACGGGGTCGCGCATAACGATTTCACCAAGCTTTACCAGATCACTGGCCGTGCTGGTAGTCGTCGGCGAGAAACCGCTGGCATCGGTTCCAATATGGGTATTGGCCAGGCCGAGCCCGGCCACGTAGCTGCTGGCAAAATTGCTGTAGGCGGACAGCGAGCCAAACGCCCAGACCGCCAAGCTGTCAGCCATATTATTGGCCGAAGGCAGCATCATAGCCTGCAGCATCTGGTATTCGCTGATCTGTTCGCCAGCAGTCACCTGGACGACCGAGCCGCTTTGCGACACGTAAGAGTTATAAAGCGCCACGTCGGCGGCACTAAGCGTGATGTTCGGCCCCTGTTCGCCGGCAACCAGCGGTTTCTGGCGCAAGACAGCCAGGGCGGTGATAAGCTTGGCCGTACTGGCGGTTGGCAACGGCGTTTGCGAGCCATGGATTTCAAGTGCCTGGCTGCCCATGACACCAACCGCGGCTTGGCCGGTACCGGGCCAGGCCAGCTTAGGAGCCGGCGTTTGTATCGATAAGTGGTTGGGACCTAGAACCGGCTTTAAATCAGGCAACGGCCGGCCTAACGCCCAATAAACGTAGCCGCCAGCCAGCACTATGACCGCTGCCAGGCACAGCCAAAGTTTCCCACCACGCCGTTTCAACGTTTTCATAACCTTCTCCCATAATACACTAGGGTTGTCCGGCTGCTGTATAATGGGTATATAAGCTTAAAGGAGACTCATTTATGACCGTTATTATCGTGATTGTCGTCGTTGTCGTATTGCTGATTGCCATCGGTGCGGCTATGTACAACGGCCTGGTACGGCTGAACCAGCAATCTAACGAAGCCTGGAGCGACATTACCGTCCAGCTCAAGCGCCGGGCCGACCTGATACCGAACCTGGTTAACACCGTTAAAGGCTATGCTTCTCACGAAAAGTCAGTCTTTGAAGACGTCACCGCCGCTAGGGCCAATACGCTCAGCGCCCAGACGCCGGGCGAAGCCGGCAAAGCCGAAGGCGATTTCCAGAAAACCTTAAAAAGCTTATTCGCGGTTGCCGAAGCCTACCCCGACCTGAAAGCATCGCAGAACTTCCAGGAATTGCAGGCCGAGCTGACCGACACCGAGGACAAGATCCAAGCCTCAAGGCGTTTCTACAACGGCGTGGTCCGCGATTTCAACACTAAGCGCAAGACGTTCCCGACCAACATTTTCGCCGGTATGCTGGGATTCAAGCAAGACAAGGAATTCTTCGAAGTCGATGAAGCCGAAGCTGCTGCCGTCGCCCAGCCCGTAGACGTTAAATTCTAAGCGGTTTAATTAAGGCCTACCTTGTACTCCGACATTGCCGCCAATAAACGCAAAACCGTCATAATCATGTTGGTTTTTCTGGTTTTCGTGACGCTGGTCATCTGGATTTTTGATAAATATCTCGGTGGCAGTACCGGTGTCTTCTATGGTGGCCTGATCGGTGCCTGTGTTTATGCCGTCGTTACCTATTACGCCGGTTCCAAGATGGCGCTGGCCGTCAACCAGGCCCAGGAAATCCAGAAGCGCGACAACCCCCGCCTCTGGCGCATCGTTGAAAACCTGTCCATCACTGACGGTCTCCCCATGCCGAAGGTCTATATCATGAATGACCCGGCGCCAAACGCCTTCGCCACTGGCCGGGACCCCAAGCACGCCGCGGTCTGCGCGACTACCGGCGTCTTGGACATGATGAATGATGAAGAGCTGCAGGGCGTCTTAGCCCACGAGCTGAGCCACATCAAGAATTATGACATCCGGGTCAGCATGATAGCCTTTGCCCTGACAGCCGTTATATCCCTGATAGCCGACATAATTATCCGACTGACATGGTTCGGCGGCGGTGACCGCGAAGAGAACAACCAGGTGTTCATGATACTCGGTATCGTAGCGGCCATCCTGGCGCCGATAGTTGCTACCTTAATTCAACTGGCGGTTTCGCGGCAACGTGAGTACTTGGCTGACGCCAGTGGCGCCCTAACCACCCGCTATCCGGAAGCCCTGGCCAGCGCCCTCGAGAAGATCAAGCAAACCGGCAGCGTCGCTCGTCACCAGAACACCGCTACCGCACACCTGTTCTTCGTCAATCCGCTCAAGGCCCACAGCCTGGCCGGTCTCTTCAGCACTCACCCGCCCATCGATGACCGCATTGCCCGCTTGCGCAGCATGGGCACCCACGCCTAGACTGACAGAAGAAACATAACTCTATCTGAGGC
>DASRLG010000007.1:0-6566 GCA_035648575.1 Candidatus Dormiibacterota bacterium | reverse complement strand
TGATAATGGGCGGACTTAAGCGGGTCGGCGGAGACCGCCGCCACGCCTCCGGCGAGGCAGATTGCGACCACCGAGGCCACCGCCAACTTCGTCATCGCCTTCATTATAGTATTGATGTTATTTTTCCAACCCACTGACACATCATTATTATAGTCCATAAACGTGGCGCCCAGACAATTGGCTGAAACTAAGCCTAAGCGCTATAATGTCAGATTGAGAGTTGAGGAAAAAAATCTGATGGACAGCGCGCCATTACCCCAGTCAAAAGACCAAACAACGGGATCGCCCGAACCTGAAGCCCTGAAACCAAGGGTGGTGGACGAAGCCGTATCGGCGGCCGCCCCGGCATCGGCTGTTCATCCTACGGCGACGCCGGCGACGGGCAAGCGGCCAAAGCACCGTAACTACCGACCCAGCCACAAGGCCACGTTCATAGGTGCCGCGGTCGTAATAATAATCCTGGTGGTCAACGCCGGCATTCTGGCTTTCGTGCTTAAGAACCAATCCAAGACCATCGAACTAGGTGCCAATGGCGCTGTCACCGTCAGCCCCAGCGTGCTGAAGAAGCTGGGAGTCAGCAGCTCCACGCTTGGCAATCCTGGTGTTCAGTTGGTGGTCGACCCCGACGCCCAGTTCAAAGGCAAGCTGTCGGTGGCAGGCAACGTGAATGTAAGCGGACAGGTCCAGTTGAACAATAAACTTACCGGCACTGACGCCAGCCTTACCCAGTTGGAAGCCGGCAATACGGCGCTTTCCCAGCTAAATGTTAATGGCAGCAGCACGCTGTCGAACTTAAATCTCCGGAACGGCTTGGTCGTGACCGGATCCACTCAGCTCCAGGGTACCGTGACTATCAGCCAGTTGCTGACAGTTAATAATAGCTTGAACGTATCTGGGAATTTGTCGATCGGGGGCACATTATCAGTAAACACTTTTAGTGCTCGTAATATTGTATCGACAGGCAGTATCGGTATCGGCGGACACATCATTACCAGCGGTCCGACACCATCCGTCGGTCCTGGGCCGGGTCTGGGGACAAACGGCACGGTATCAATCAGTGGCAATGACACCGCTGGCACGGTCAGCGTCAACATTGGTGTTCCGAGCGGTAACGGCGTTGCCGCGCAGGTGGCGTTTCATAACCAGTACGCTACCACGCCCCATGTCGTAGTCACCGCCGTGGACGGCAGCGCGGCAGGTTTCTATATTACCCGCAACTCCAGCGGCTTTAATATAGTAGTGGTTAATTTACCGCCGGGCGGCTACGCTTTCGATTACATTGTCGAACAGTAGCTGTTTCTTGCTACATATTGACGAACAGCATGACCTCGTCATCGCGAACACCTATGATTCCATTGGTGATATTGAAGTTTACGCTGTCGGAATCGGTTTCGATGATTACTTCTCCGGGGCTCATGACCGAGAAAAAGTCGGCATGTCCGGGCAGCACGTCAAACGGGCCGACTCGATTAACAGCTGAAACCAGCCGGGCCGGGCCTTCGTAATATATATGAAAGGGCGCGCGGGCTATGACGGTCAATTGTGTAGCTTCGGTTTTGTGTTTCATGGCTTCTTGTCGGTTGCGGGTGGCTCGGCTGCCGGGGCCGCGGGCGGTTGGGCGGTTGCTGGAGCGGCCGCTTGGGGAGCCGCTTCTTCGGCTCCGGCTTCGGCTGGCGGCACTTCGGTGGGATCCTTGGGAGGAGCAGCTTCGGTTGGTGATGACTCGGCACCCAAAATCGCTTCTATACCGTCCAGCGTCTGGTCGTGCGTGAAGTACTCGCCCGGCTTGCCGGTCAGGTGTTCAGCAACCGCGAAGTCTTGGGAGAAGAACTCGATCAGCTTCTTGGCGCTCTGGTAATCGGTGCGGTCGGCCGGCGACAGCTCGTTTTCGCCGACGATGGCGATGATGTTTTTTAATGATTCATATTTCTGCATGATGGCCTGGACGCGGCCGGCCAGTTTGTAGTGCCGCTCGCCGACGATCTGGGGCGTCAGCAAGGAAGAAGTCGTTTTCAGCAAGTCGACGGCCGGGCGGATACCGTTTTCGGCGACCGACCGCGATAGCACCAGGACCGAATCAAGCTGTTGCTGGATAGCCTGGACGGCCGGGTCGCTCAAGTCGTCGGCCGGTATATAAACCGCCTGGACCGAGGTTATCGAACCTTTATCGGTAGAGCTTAAACGGTCCTCCAAACGCCGCAATTCAGTGAACACGGTCGGCGAGTAACCGCCTTCGGATGGAATAAGGCCAAGGTTGGTCGAAAGTTCGGTCAGCGCCTGGATGTGCCGGTAAATATTGTCGACGAAGAAAAGGATATCACGGCCCTCTTCGTCACGGAAATATTCGGCCGCAGTAGCGGCGGCCGGACCGACCATCGACCTTATGGCCGGCGTGGCGTCCATCTGGCCGAAGAACATGATGGTGTTCTTCAGAACATCGGTTTCCTTAAGCGTCTGGTAGAGTTCGTTACCTTCGCGAATACGCTCACCGACACCGCAGTAAATCGACAGGCTCTTCTTGTTACGGGTGACGTTATGGATCATTTCCATCGTCAAGACGGTTTTGCCGACGCCGGCGCCGCCGACGATGCCGATTTTGCGGCCTTTGACGAAGGGGGTCAGGAAGTCGATGACCTTGAGGCCGGTTTCGAGTAGTTCAAGCTTCTGGCTGCCCTTATAGCTCTTGGTGCCGGTGGCCTCGCTTATGACGCGGCGGTTGTCGGGGATGGCTTCACCGTCGTCGAGCGGTTCTCCCAAGGCGTTGAAGACGCGCCCGAGCGTGGCCGGACCGACCGGCACGCTGACTTTGGAATTAGTCCGGCGGACAGTTTGGCCGCAGCGCAGCACCTGGCTGTTAGTCAGGTTGATACAAATCGCGGCACCTGACTTGAAGAAGCTGACTTCAAGGAAAACCTCGGGGTGTTCGTCGACTGACAGCAGCTCTTTCTCTTCGGGCCGTTCGCCCAGCATATCGACTTCGACCATTAGGCCGCGCAGAGATTTGATGACTCCGACTTTTGTCTGGGGATTCTGGGAATCTTTGGGGGTGGCTGTCTTCATCGGTGCCTCGCGGAATCTTTCTTCTTCTTTTTCTTCTTCAGGCTGACCATGACTTCGCGCAGGCGGCGGTCACTTTCGGAACGCTTGGACCGGTGGAATTCCAGTTGGTAATAGACCAGCAACTCCCAGGCGCGTTTTTTGGCTACGGCCATGGCGTTGAAACGGCTGGCGTCCTGGGCCAAGCTAGACTCGAGGATGGCCTGGCTAAAAGCTAGGGTTATCATGGTCATTTCCATCTGTTCGGCGATTTCATCGAGCGAAGGTTCAAAAATAGTGTCCTGGTCGCTGATAGTATCTTCGTCTTCATCAGTCTCGGCCCCCGCGCTCATAGCCCGCATGGTGGACATCAGGTCAATCGTTTTAATGCCCTGGACCCCTAATGAAATGTACTCTTCGTAATAAACTTTCACGTCAGAGTACGGCGCGATGGCTTCGATCACCGGGCTAACGTCGATGTAACTGTCGCTCTGCGGGACCTGGAAGTAACGGACATAAGGAATGCCGCGCTGCTTCAGCTGGTTGGCACCGTGGCTGCCGAGGACGATGATGTCAGTGGTGGCCGGGTCGTAAGCCGGCAACATGGTTTCGATCAAACGCTGGTCGATGTCGCCGCTTAGCCCGGCTTCGGCGGATATGATCACGAAAACTTTTCGGTCGCCATCCTTATCCTGTTTGCGATTGGTAATCCGCGAATTCGGGTCGACCCTGATCGAGCTATAACGTTTCCATAACAGTTCGAAGAACTCTTTGGATAGTTCGACCTTGTTTTTGATCTTGGCCACCTGGGTGCTGGCGATACTTTCGAATACGCCGGTCAGGTCTCCGACGGTCGTGATCTGCTCGGCCTCACGCTGGATGGCATTAGCTTTTCGCATGGGCTTTTTCCTCGGTTTTAGTGGCTGGCGGCGGTGACGGCTTTGGCGGTTCCGGTTGTGCGGCGACTGGTTTGTCGGACGGCGGCGGCGTGGCATCCGGCGCGGCTACTGGTTCTACCGCGCTGGAATGCTTCTTGAGTAGTTCGGCTTCCAGGCGGTCGAAATCCTTCTCGTCTTTGGCTTGCGAGCTGACTTCCTTGGCTGATAGCTTCAGGGCCGGCACGTCGATTTCAGCCTCGCCAGCGCCCAGCAGGATAGTCTCCAAGATGAGCTGCTGTTCGACCAACGAGTGGCGCTCCTCGGCCGGCTGTTTGATCGCCTCGTAAATCTGTTTGCCGATCATCAGGTCGATGCTGGCGTCTTTGGAAAGACTGGAGCCGAAGTGCGAGAACTCCTCGGCCTGGTGGTATTTGGCAAGCTTCTTGAAAAGGTTGCCGGAAAGCCTCTTCTGCCGGACAGTCTGGGCCTGGCCGCCGACGCGAGACACCGACAGCCCGGCGTTGACGGCCGGCCGCACGCCTTGGCGGAAGACCCCCAGGTCGAAGATAATCTGGCCGTCGGTAATCGACATGATACTGGTCGAAAGGTAAGCCGTGATGTCGTCGTTAGGTGTTATTATCACCGGCAGTGCAGTCAGCGTCTTATTGCCATCGAGCAGCTTGCCGGCGCGCTCCAACAGCGACGAGTGGGCGTAAAACATATCGCCCGGATAGGAATCGCGGCCCGGATCGACTTCCTGGAGCAGTGACAGCTGGCGGTAAGCCTCGGCATGGCTGCTTAAATCGTCGTAAATGATAACCACGTCCTGACCGCCGTACCATAGACTCTCGGCCATGGCGCAGGCCGCGTACGGCGCCAAATATGACTGCGTCAACGAGTCGAAAATATCAGCCAGTACCACGATGGTATGGTCCATCGCCCCTGATTCCTGTAGCCCGGCCAACAGGCTCTCGATGTCGACTTTTCGTTTGCCGATCAGGACATAGACCACGATACGATCGGTTCCGGCCTGGTTGGCGCTCAACTGGCTCAGGAAAGTGCTTTTGCCCGACTTGCTGTCGCCCAGAATGGCGATACGCTGACCTAAGACAACAGGGAAGAACATATCGACCGCCGAAACGCCGCTGGCCAGCTGCTCGTTAAGCATGCTGCGGGCCATGATACCGGGCGCCGGGTTGAAAATACCGGACGTTTCCTGGCTCCTGATCGCCCCTTTGCCGTCGAGGGGCATGCCCATCGGCGAAATTACGCGACCGACCAGGCCCTTGCCGACCGGCACGCTTAGCAGGTCGTTCTCGACGACCGCCAGGGTACCCGGCTCCATCTTTTCCGAATCGATATTAAACAGGATAACCTGGTCGCCGTAGGCCTCGCGGACCAGGCCGCGCTGCCCGTCCTCGAATAAGACCTGGGCGCCAAGCGTCACCCCCTCAAGGCCTTTAACTTCGATGATGAAGCTGTTGGAAGCCACCACTTCGCCGGTCAAGTGATCGGCTTCGACTAAACTCTGGAAGGTTTGGTTATCAAACATGGCGCAAAACCTCGGGGAATTTACCACGGGCCGCCAGGATTTGGCGTCGGAACGACCAATCGAAAACGCGGCTGCCGTAACGCACCACCATGCCGCCTAGCAGGGTAGAGTTAAACCGGAAAGTCACTAGAATATCCGGCGCGATATGTTGCCGGCACCAGGTAATGAGCGTTTTTTTGAGGCCGTCGGAGGGCATGGCCGCGAGCGTAATAGTGATCTGCGGCGCTTTGGCCGCGAAGACTTCCAACGCTTCCGCCAAACCGTCCAGGCTCGCCTGGCTGAGCGGTTTGCTGCTGCCCAACTCCTGGACCAAAGAAGCAGCAGCCGGTGATATAACCGGCGGTTCGGAAGCCGCGCCGCCGCCAACCCGCTTTTTGACGTCAGCATGGGCGAACCAGCGTGAATATTGCCGGATTTCCAGCATAATGGCCTTGAGGTCCTGCGGCGATGATATGCTAGCTGGCAGCTTGAGATTCATCCGCCACCTCCTTAATGAAATCAGCTTTGTGCTCCTCCAGCATAGCTGTCAGGTAAGCGCTCTGGCTGCCCAGGTCAACATTGTGCTGCAAAGTGTCCAACAGGAAAGATGCTACCGCGTCGGCCAGTTTGGTATCGATCTGCTGTACCAGCCACTGCTTCTCGGTTTTTAATTCGTCGCCCAACTTGGTCTCCAGTTCGGCTTGGTGTTTAGTGACCTCCGAGCGGATATCGCCCATGCTGGTTTCGGCCTGTTTGCGCAGCCGGTCGAGTTCCTTGCGGTAGTTCTCCAGCTCGTCGCCGACGATTTCCGTGGCCATATGGCCGACGTTTTTATTAATCTGCGCCGCCGTAGCTTCCAGGTCGTGCTGCAACTGGGCGGCGGAGTGGTCCAGGACGGCTTGGAAGTGGGCCTGGGAAGTTTGGAATAAACGTTCCTTGACCTCAGCCGGCAGGCGGTTATCGGCCGCTGCCGAATGGGATTTTCCCGGCTCCGGTTCCGGGTGGGACGGCCTGAAATGGGCGTAAGCGTGGCGTACGCCTATCGACGCCACCACCCCGGCGAAGAAGACATCAACCAGTAAAAATATTTGTAATAAAGTAATAGCTGTCATATCAAAACT
>DASRLG010000006.1:0-2544 GCA_035648575.1 Candidatus Dormiibacterota bacterium | reverse complement strand
CAGCTGCACCAAACTGACAGACCCATTGATAGATAAGATCAAATCAATTTCGCACGTCGTAGGCGTGGCCAGGGTAGTCCAGGACGGCACGCTGGAAGCAATTAGCTACGGTAACAAGAAACTAAGTACGCAGCAAACGACAGCTTACGATGCCAACGGTATTATCGATAATAACGTTCTGGCTGGCCGCGACATCAAGGATTCCGATACCGAGGGAGTCATAACTATAACCTCGGATTATGCCGATAAATTCGGCTTCAAAAATAATTACCAGGCGTTGGTCGGCAAAACCGTGCAATTGCAAACGCGCAGTTTTTACACCGGCGTAGGAGCTAATATACAACCCCCAAGCCAAAACAGTCCCGGCAATCCCGGAAACCCGCAGAGCCAGCCGCCCACCATCCTGACTGCCACGATCGTCGGCATAGTTGACACCAGCAACTCTTCGGCCACGATTCGCGTACCCCTGCAGTGGATGCGCGGCATGGAACAAAACCGAATGTACCAGATGACAGCCGCCGACCAGGCCGCCCAAAACGCGCAGTGTAGAAATACCCGAGGTCCGTGCAATAACACGCCGCATTACACCCTTGTAGTACAGGACATGCTGGCCCAGAACGGCTACGGCAGCTTGATCGTCAAGGCCGATACCAGCCAGGACGCGGCCGGTGTCGCCACGGCTATAAAGAAACTGGGCGTTGGCGCGGCTGATGCCGAAGCCTCCATCAAGCAGCAACTGACGGTCTTCAACATCATGGGCCTGGTTCTCGGCGGCATCGGCGGCATCGCCTTAGCGGTAGCCGCGATAGGTGTCGTTAACACTATGATTATGGCTATTCTCGAACGGACAAGAGAAATCGGCGTCATGCGGGCCGTCGGTGCCAAGCGTTCCACCGTTCGCGCCCTGTTCACGTTCGAAGCCTCGATGCTTGGTTTCTGGGGCGGAGTAGTCGGTGTCGCGGCCGGGTTTGGCCTAACCCGTATCGCCAACGTTTTTATCAACAAGCAGCTCGTCAGCCAGGGCGTCAAAGCCCACGACATTATCGGCCTGCCCATTTGGCTGATCCTGGCGGTTATCGGTATCGCCACCCTCATCGGCATGCTGGCCGGGTTATACCCCGCCCACCGCGCCGCCAAGCTCGACCCCGTCGAAGCCCTGCATTACGAGTAGTCTAGGCTTCTGCTTTTCGACGCTTTAGAAACCTGCCAACAAAATGTGCTATGGCTCCTGCCGTGATGCCGGCGGCATGCGATATCATGTCCAGTTTGCCGCCTTGACTGCCCTCGGCCGCTAAGGCTCCGACTGTCGACATTAAGGCTACGGTGCCAAGGCCAGCGCCGACCAGTAGTTTTTTACCGGTGCCGAATTCTTCGTTTTGCCGGGCAGCCCAGAAATGATCCAAAGCGGCCTTTGTCAAAATTCCGCCCAATACGCTTGAATCACCGTCATCGGGCAACTTCTTTTCCGCGGGGTTCAACCAAGTTCGGTCGGCTATAGCGTCCCAGCCGCTAGCTAGTACTTGCGCGAGGGTAGCCGTCCCTAGTAAACCTTTCTTCGTGGTATGGCCGTTATTAAGTTCTTGCCCGGCTACCGCTAATGTCGCTGCCGTGAAAGCGACGTCAATACCCAGGTCGTAAGGCTCGCCTGTTATGGGCGCGTCCGGGATTATTGAGGGGAACGCGAACTCGGCTTGCTTTACCAGGGAACTGCCGGCAGTAACCACGCCTAAATCCGGGTCCAACACCTTCGCGAGGATAATGCTACCTACCGTGACAGTCGTGAGGGCCTTGGCGTTTTGAAAACCCTCGTATAGCCAACCGGGCGTATTTTGAATATACGTTTTGGCGGTTTGAAAACCATCGTGGAGATGTTGGGAGCTATCCTCAAAAGACATTACGAAATACTACAATAAACCGAGAGTTTAGTCAATGTGAGAATATATCTAGTAACGGTAGTGTTCGGCTTTGAAGGGGCCGGTGACCGGGAGGCCTAAGTAGTCGGCTTGGTCGGAGCTGAGCTTGGTCATTTGGCCGCCGAGGGCTTCGACGTGGACGAGGGCAACTTTTTCATCGAGCTCCTTAGGCAAGCGGTAGAGGGCGATTTCGTGCGGCTTGGTGTAGAGTTCGATCTGGGCCAGGACCTGGTTGGAGAAAGAGTTGGACATGACGAATGACGGGTGGCCGGTAGCGTTGCCGAGGTTGACGAGGCGGCCTTCCGACAGAATTATCAGGCGGCGGCCATTGGGCAGGGTGTACAAATCCACCAGCGGCTTAGTGGTCTGGCGCTTAATCCCCGGCAAATCATTAAGTTGCTGGACCTGGATCTCGTGGTCGAAATGGCCGATATTACAAACGATAGCCGTGTCTTTCATCTGCTGCATGTGCTCGAGGGTAATGATGTCCTTGCAGCCGGTAGCGGTCACGAAAATATCGCCTTGCGGGGCGGCTTCTTCCATGGTTACTACCTGGTAGCCTTCCATCAGGGCCTGTAGGGCGCAGATCGGGTCGACCTCTGTAATTAACACGCGCGCGCCGAAAGCCCGG
>DASRLG010000005.1:0-9716 GCA_035648575.1 Candidatus Dormiibacterota bacterium | reverse complement strand
GGGCCGGAGGTTTCTGAAGTGTCAGCGGTTCCCGCGGCACCCTTGTCCGGCGGGCGGCTTTTGCCTTTGTTCGGCATATGGGAGTCCGTAGCGAACGACAGGTATCAGATAACTGAAGCTTTGTCTTTGGGTCTTCAGAGTGAAGTATATAGGGCCACGGATTGGCGGGCCGAAGGCACAGCTTCGGTAGCCCTGAAAGTTTTTCATGAACCGGACGCCGCGGCTGCCCGCCGGGTGGGCAGAGCGATCCAAGCGCATTTATCGCTGGACGGGCAGCCGGGTATAGTATCGGTGCATGATGTCGGAGTATTAGAGAAGCATGATCAGAGCTATAGATACCTGGCGTTTCCTTTTGCCGAAGGCGGAACCTTAGCTGACCGCCTTAAGCAGGATCCCCATAACGTGGATCTGGTCCTGGATATGGCATCACAAATCCTGCCCGCCTTGGGGTCGATGCACGACGAAGACATGGTTCATCGGGATATCAAACCCGATAATATACTGGCCGGCGATGAAGATATTTTTGAATTGACTGATTTCGGCATCGTGGACCTTGACAGGTTCAGGAGCATGGGCGGGCTAACGTTACAAGGCGAAAGGCCACCGGTAGATTCGGCAATAGAAGTACCCGCGGACCGCATATCCGGAACCCTGGGTTTTATAGCTCCGGAAGCTTTTAGCAGAGATGGACACATAGGCCCTGAAGTAGATGTTTTCGCTATGGGCGTAGTTCTATTCCAAGGCATGACGGGTGCAATGCCGTTCGCATCATCGGGTGAGCTCCAAGAGTACTACCTCTCGGTAACGCGGGAGTCCCCCGTGCTTCCCCACACGCTTAATAGTATGGTGCCGGCGGTTCTTGAAGAGTTAACCATGGAATCACTGCGAAAAGACCCTCACGACAGGCCGAGAGTCGACGAGTTGGCGGCTAGACTGCAGACCGTGTAGATTCCGCTCCTGATAGTATGCCGAGGAGTTGGTCAGCGGCTGCGGCATCCATGAGTTGCTCGCGGAGCTCTTTGGCGCCGTCGAAGTCATTGATGTAGAGTTTGCAGAATTTGTTGAGGGTCTGGATCGGACGCTCCCGGTCCTGCCAGGTCTCGGCGAAGAGCTGGACATGTTTGCGGTAGAGATCGATCTTTTGCTCCCGCGAGTAATCTTCCCATGGGCTGCGCTCCGCGAAAACGAAAGGATCTTGGAAGATACCGCGGCCGATCATGATGCCGTCGAGTTTGTGCTCGCGGGCTAGATCCAGGCCCTGCTGCCGGGTTAAAACATCACCGTTACCGATGATCATAGTGTCCGGTGCCAGGCGGTCGCGCAGTTCGCGGGCCTGGCCGATGAGGCCCCAGTCAGCTGGGACTTTACTCATTTGGGCTCTGGTACGGCCATGGACGGTCAAAGCTTGGAGGTTTTTGGCAAGCAGGAATTCGATCCAGGTCATGTCAACCTGATTGAAACCAAGGCGGGTTTTGACGCTTAGCGGTAAGCGGCCGGCCAGGCCGTCGCGGGTAGCCTCGATGATGGCTTCGGCCAGCGGGCGGTCGTTCATCAGGGCGCAGCAGGTGCCGTTTTTGACTTCGGTCTTCTGGGGGCAGCCCATGTTCAGGTCGACACCGGCGAAGTTTATGCCATCCGGCAAGCCCATTTCACGGGCGAACGTGCCGTCAGCTAGTTGCTCGGCGGTTTCACGGAAGTTGGCCGGTTCTTTGCCCCAGATTTGGGCTATTAATGGCTGATCGATAGGTGTAGATCTTAACTTTTTAATAAGTTTGGCGCGGCCGGGGCTTTGCAGGCCGTCAACGTTCACGAACTCCGTGAAATATATGTCCGGCGGCGCGCAACCGGCCACCATCTGACGAAACACGGTATCCGTCACGTCATCCATTGGCGCCAGCACGAAGAAAGGCTTGGGCAAAGATTTCATACTATTCCCATTTGAAGACGCGGAAAGCGACGGCGTAGATGACGATGAACCAGATACCGATCAGGCCTAATTGGGGACCGATCTGGGTCAGATGCTTGCCTTCCGTGGTCAGCAGTCTCAGGCCGTCTATAACAGGGGTTAGGGGCAGATAAGTCGTGACTGTTTGCAGCCAGTGCGGCATCAGGAAGCGCGGGAAGAAGGTGCCCGACAGGAACAGCATTGGGAAGACGATAATGTTGCTGAGCGGCGCGGCCTGGCGTTCATTCTTCGCCCAGCCGCCGATGGCTAGCCCCAGGCCGAGAATCATGAAAATGCTGAGGACGGTGAAGATCAGGATTTCCGGGTAGTCGCCATCAATCTTGAGGTGAAAGACCCCGATAGCGACAGCGAACTGGATGGCGATTGAGATGATACCGGTAATGGCCTGGCTGAACATCGTGGCCATAAAATACTGCCAGGTCTTCAGCGGCGTGGTGTGCAGACGGCGCAGGATACCCTGCTTCTTGAGTTCCGGGAAAACGTTGACCGGGCCGAAGATGCCCAGACCGATAATCGAGAAGCCTAGCAGGCCGGAGAAAGTATAATCGAAAGATGTCAGGCTCTTCTGGTTGAGCTCCTTGCCGGTAACCGAGAAAGGTGGCTGGGCGCGCACGAATTGGGCATTAACGTGATTGAAAGTGCCTTGCAGGACAGAGGTGAGGGTTTGGCCGGTACCGGAGCTGCTTTGGTTGTAAATAATCTGGGCCTGGCCCGAGGGATAGTTCTGGCCATGTTGGACCGTACCGAAGCCAGCGGGCAAGACGATGATGCCGTCAATCTGGTTTTTGCTCATTTTCTCTTCGGCGGAGGACAGGCTGCTGGCTGATTTGTCGACCTTGAAAGTCTTGCTATCCCTGATTTGGTTGGCAAATGTTTTAGCGAAGGAGCTGTTTGACTGGTTGATCAAGGCCACGCTAAACGAGACATTCCCGCTATTGCCGCTGCTCAAACTACCGAAAACAAACAGGAATATCAGGGGGAACAGGATGCCGAAGAACTGGGCCAGGCGGTCGCGGAAGAAGCGGCGGGTGCTGAGCTTGGTGAAAACCAGGACGGTGCGGAGTTGCTGCTTGATGCTCATGGCTTAGTCCCTTAGCCCTTTCCCTGTCAGGTCGATGAAAACGTCATCCAGGTTAGCTTGCTCGACCTGGACTTCCTTCTTGAATCCCCGCTTGAGTAGTTGTTTGATAAGGTTGCGCGGCGTGTCGAGAGCAATAATTTTGCCGTTGTCCATGATGGCGACGCGGTCGCAGAGCAGCTCGGCTTCGTCCAGATAATGCGTGGTCATGATGACGGTGACCCCCTTGTCACGGACCTCGCGGATCAAGTCCCAGAGGTTGCGGCGGGCCTGAGGGTCGAGGCCGGTCGTCGGCTCGTCCAAGAAGAAGACTTTGGGGCTATGGACCAGGGCGGCGGCGATGCTCAGGCGCTGGCGCTGGCCGCCGGATAGCTGTTCGGCGAAGCTGCCGGCCTTGTCACCAAGCTGTACGTCTTCTAAGAATTGGCGGGCGTTGACCCTCTCACCGTAGGCGGCGGCGAACATTTCGATAATTTCTGATAATTTCTGTTTATCCTGGAAAGCGGCGGTCTGCGGCTGAACGCCGATAATTTGTTTGACCTGGTTCGGCTGTTCGGCTACGTTCAAGCCGTTGACGATGATACTACCGCTGTCGATTTCGCGCAGGGTTTCGATCATTTCCAGGGTCGTGGTCTTGCCGGCGCCATTAGGGCCTAGGATGCCGAAGATTTCACCCTGTTTGACCTCGAATGAAACACCGTCAACGGCGGGCTTGCCGTCATAGGCTTTTTTGAGGTTTTTGACCTTGAGGATCGCATCAGGCATGAATTCTACTATATCAACTTTCGCTTCTGTCACGGTAAATATTTAAACAAATGCCCGGCTCCATTGCTGGAACCGGGCATTTTAAGAATAGTCTAAGACATTCTTAGCGAGTACGCTTGACGGTCAGGAAACCGTTGCGCGGGTTCTCGTTCACTTCCATGCCGCTAGGCAGGTCAGTAGCTTCGGGGCGCTGGTCCTTGCTGAAGTAGTAAATAGTCTGTTCTTTGCCGCCGCGCAGGACAACTGCCTTTGAGTTAAGGTAGTATGTTACGCCTTTAGAGTTAGTGTGCTTGTAAGCCATTGCTGGTCTCCCTCTCTTACCGTTAGTAATGTACCCCTAACATACTCTGGTGGCTTTTTGTTTGTCAACCCTTTGGCGCAAATAACTACGGCTTAATACAGATTGAATATGCCTTTTTTTGACATGATTACATCTGTTAGTAAAACACGAGCATTTTAGGTTGCATTGGTCTGGTCGCTGTACTACACTAGACCAGTAAACCATAAAAGTAATAACTGCTAGAGAGGTGGAGAGAACGAAGCTATGGATTTTTCTAATCGCAACATTCAACCGCAGCACGCTGCGGCTCCAAGCGCGCCAAATGCTGCGACCGGGGCGCCTGGTAATAACAAGAAGAGTAAATCTGACAGGGGCCAGTGGTACCGCATAGCCTCCACGATATTAATAGCTGCTATCGGTATCCTGCTGATAGGCTTGATAGCTGTCGTGTCCTTCGGCGGCCCTAAGAGCGAGGATAGCTTCGTTGATACTACCAAGCTCCAGGCGGTTTTCTTGAACACCGGCCAGGTCTACTTCGGTAACATTAAGTCACTGAACAACAAGTACTACGTCTTGACGAACATTTACTACCTACAGACTTCCAACAGCGGCAGCTCAAGCAGTACTTCCAGCACTAGCAACAGCGTGACATTGGTCAAGCTCGGTTGTGAACTTCACGAGCCATACGACCAGATGGTCATTAATAGCGACCAGGTCACCTTCTGGGAAAACCTGCAGTCCAACGGCCAGGTAGGCAAAGCCGTAGCTACCTTCCAGAAAGACAACCCCACCGGTCAGAAATGTACCGACCAGAGCAGCAGTTCCAGCTCGACTAGCAATAGCGTCCAGAGCGCTGGCAACAGCAGCTCCGGTACTACGCCTACTAAGCCTTAGCTTTACGGCTCTTCGGCAAATACCAAAAGGTAGAAACACCCCTCATCACGCAGGGGTGTTTTACTATTTAGGCTACGTTACGGCGAAACCATAGGTGCGCGACCAGCGTAAGCAGGAATAGCAGCCCGCTCAAGACGGCGACAACCAGGCTCCAACCAGCCAAATCGGGCGACCAGCTAGGTGTCACGAAAGAAAACTCATACAGGGCGACCGGAACAGGCGGCAGCTGGACGGCATCATGCGACCGGGCGCTGACATACTGTTCGATACAAGGCACCCGGTTATGGCCGGAAAAATCTACCGGGTCCTGCTGCTCGCAATAGTGCTGGGCATCAGTGTATAGCTGGGTGTTGGTCTGGGTCAGTTGGTCGGTCCGGGTTTGTACCAGGCGGTTGTAGGTATTCGTAAGCTGAATCGGCGGATAAACGGAGGTGCCGGTGCTCAAGTTGGTGTTCATATGCGAGGTGACGTAGGCCTGGAGAGTTCGTAGCGCCGCCGAGGTGTCCTTATTGTTTTTGTCAGCGGAGTAAACGGCATTCTTCAGTTTGATCATATGCTGATTATTGGCCCTGAGGGCAAAAACGCAGATGACGGCGCTAAGCACGGCCAGGCCCAGGAAATACCACGGCTTAACGCGGCGTAGCTTGGTCCAGGCGTGGTGGAGGCGGCGTTTGTTCATGCCGTCTCATTATATCTTAGCTGGACGCTAATCACGCCAGGTTGTACCCTATAAACATGCATATTTACTTCTCAGGCATCGGGGGGGCCGGCATCGGGCCGCTAGCCCAGGTAGCTCTCCAGGCCGGCTACACGGTTTCGGGATCGGATAAGCAGGATTCGCAGTATATCCAGTACCTGAAGAGCCACGGGGTCACCGATATCCATATCGGCCAGACCAAGGCGGGTATCGCGGCCGCGCACGAGAGCCAGCCGATTGACTGGTTCGTCTACACCTCCGCCCTGCCGATGGAAAACCCTGACGCGCCGGAACTGGCTTATTGCGCCGAACAGGGTATTAAAACCAGCAAACGTGACGAATTCCTGAACCTCATATTGCAGGAAAAGGGCCTCGCAATGATCGCCGTCGCCGGCACCCACGGCAAAACGACCACCACCGCCATGACGGTCTGGTTGTTCAAACAGATGAAAGAGCCGCTCAGTTACTTGTTACCGGCCAAAGTCGAGTTCGGCGAAATGGGTGAGTTTGACCCTAAGAGCAAGTACTTCGTCTACGAAGCCGACGAGTTTGACCGCAACTTCCTGGCTTACGAGCCGGCTGTCAGCCTGATCACCGGTGTCAGCTGGGACCACCATGAGATCTTCCCGACCCGCGAGGACTACCAGGCGGCTTTCCGGGAATTCATCGACCAGAGCCGGCAGACTTTTATCTGGGAGGAAGATGCCTCGTATTTGGAGTTAGAGGAAAAAGCCGGGCTTAATGTCCTGAAAAGCGGCGAACCGACAATTGACAAGCTGGAGCTGGCTGGCCGGTATAACCGGCTTGACGCGTGGTTGGCCGTCCAGGCCGTGCATTTCGCTACCAAACAGCCGGTTGAGAAGCTGGTTGAGGCGGTCGGCCGTTTCCCTGGCCTGTCGCGCCGCATGGAACCGATCGTACCCGGCTTGTACAGCGATTACGCTCATACGCCGGAGAAAATCCGCGGCGCTATGAGCGTGGCCCTGGAGATGGCTGCCGAAACCGGCCAGAAGCTGGTTGTCGTCTACGAACCGCTGACCGATCGACGCCAGCATTACATCAAGGACGATTATCGTGACTGCTTCGACGGCGCCGCGAAGGTGTATTGGTTGCCCAGCTACTTGGCCCGTGAAGATCCCGACCAGGCCGTCATTCCGCCGGCAGAATTGATCTCGCATCTTGATGACCCCTCGATTGCCGAACCAATGGAGCGCAACGCCTACCTGGCCAGGGTTATACAGGATCATCTAGCCGCGGGCGATTTGGTGGTCGCCATGGCCGGGGGTGGGGGTGGCAGTCTTGACGATTGGCTGCGCCAGGAATTCACGGCCGAATCCAGTTCCCAGCTATGGTACAACCGGCGGCGCAGGGAGGCGTTCGGCCAGTTATGAAAATAGTCCAGCTTAATATTTGGGGCGGTAAGCTTGGCCGACAAATCATAGATTTTCTAAACCAGGCGAAGCCCGACTTCGTCTGCATGCAGGAAGTCAACGACCTCAAGGGCCGGTCCGGTTATAAATTCTTCGCTACCCTGGATGAAATCAAGGAAGGGGCGGGTTTCGCTCAGGCATTCATGTCAGCCTCCTACGCCTCGCGCTACATGGAACGCGAGCTGGAATATGGCAACGCCGTCTTGAGCAAATTCCCCGCCACGTCCGTCAAAAAGATTTTCACCCGCGGCGAATACAAGCGTAACTTCGACGTCACCAAAGACGATGGCAATATCCGCAACTTGCAGTTGGTAACGGTAGAAATAGACGGCAGCCCGCTTAACATCCTCAACCACCACGGCCACCACGTTCGAGACTCCAAGGCTGGCAACGACGAGACCATGAGACAAATGAAGCTTATAGCCGACACCATCGAGAAGTTGGAAGGCCCGGTGATCATGTGCGGCGATTTCAACCTGGCACCGGATAGCGAATCGTTGGCTATAATCAACAGCAAGCTGACTAACCTATCAGTTAAAAACGGCCTCAAAACCACCTATAACCAGTTCGGCTCCGTCAGCAATGTCTGTGACTATATCTTCGTGAATGACCTGGTCAAAGTCCGGCGTTTCGAAATGTTAGAAGCCCTGGTCTCCGACCATAACCCTCTAATTCTTGAATTCGATTTATAAGCCTACTTGCCCGCTGAAATATATCCACCATCTACGATAAGAGTTTGTCCTGTTATAAAACGTGCCTTATCACTAGCTAAAAAGACTATGGCTTCAGCTATTTCTTCAGGCTGACCAATTCTGCCCAGTAATGAACTTTTAGCTTTTTCCCACGTAGCATCAACCCAGTTTTCCGTGATATCAGTTTCCGTAAAACCAGGTGATACGGCGTTAACGGCAATATTCGGTGCAAATTCTTTAGCGAGCGAGGAAGTCAGATTTATAACAGCTGCTTTGGAAGCTGAATATGCCGATACCCGACTGCTTGGCCCTGTTGCATGGCCCCTTATTGAAGCAACGTTTACGATCCTGCCGTACCCTTGTTCCTGCATATGGGGGATCACGGCCTGACAAAAATTAACTACTCCCAAAACGTTGGTACGATAAACCTCGAGCCAATGCTCGTCAGTAGCCTCCAGAAAAGGTTCGGCTGGCGCGATACCCGCGGATATTATAAGCACGTCTATCTTGCCGGTTTTGGCAATTACGTCTTTTACGTTTTGTTGGACCGCGTTCTTATCACCTACGTCATTAGCGATCCAGTCGGCATTTAATTCGGCGGCCAGGTCTTGGAGGGATTTTGAGGCCGTGCGCCCGTGCAAGATGACTTTAGCTCCTAACGAGCTGGCAAGCCGAGCAGTCGCCGCGCCAATGCCGCGGGCTGAACCGGTTATCAGTACGGTTTTGCCGGTAAACACTTTATCGGATTCTGACATACCGGTATTTTACTACTTCCAGCCGTACTCGGCATAGTGTTTGCCGGCGGCGATTTGGTCGAGACGGAAACGGCCGGGCGGCGCGACGTTGTCGGGCAGGTTGTCCAGATCGAGCCATTCGAGAGAACTATGTTTGGCCGGTTCTGCATTGTAGAGTTCGCCCTGCCATTGCCGAACTTCAAAAACTACGTCCACCCAGGTCATATCGTTGCTCTGGCGATGGGCTGTCAGGAGGTGCGTCAGGTCTTCGGGTCGGATATCAACCCCGGCTTCTTCCTTGGCTTCGCGGACGGCGGCTTGCCGATAGGTCTCGCCAGGTTCTACTTTGCCCGCAATGATGTCGTAATAGCCGTCCATCCAGCCGGTGTTTTGGCGCATCAGGAAAGCGGCTTTGTTGTCCTTGCGGAAAAGCACGAAAGCCGCGATATAAGGCGTCGCGGAATCATACTTGCTCATCTGTTGTCGCCGGTGCCGCCGAGGACGCCGCGGGCTTTGCGGCTCTTGAGTTTTTCGAGGTTTTGGTCGGCAATGTCGTCTAGCGAGAAGCCGAGGTCGTGGGCAAAAACAGCCAGGTACCAGAGTACGTCGCCGATTTCTTTGGCCAGTTCGATTTTGTCCTGCTCGCTGATTACGCCGTCTTTGTCGCGGATGATTTTCTTAACTTTTTCAGCGACTTCGCCGGCCTCGCCGTTGATGCCCAGCACCCAGTGAAGCGTGTCCTTGAAGCTGTCATTTTTTGAAATAACGGTCGTCAGCGCCCTTTTTTGGTACTCGTCAAAAGTCATGGCTACATTGTATCATCGTCGATTTTGACAGCGCCCGGGCGCAGGACTTCGATGGCATCGTCGACTATGCGGATGACTGTTGAAGGTTCGCGGCCTGATAGGTCGCCGCCGTCTTCGTAGAAGTCTACCTGGTCGGTGAACACCGCTTTGGCCTGTTCGATCGTGTCGCTGACTGGTTGGCCGGGGTGGTTGGCGCTGGTGGTTATTAACGGGCCGGTTTGCTTGAGCAGTTTTTGAAGTTTCGGGTCGGCGGGGAGGCGGACGGCCAGGCTCATTTTGCCCTGGTGCAAATATGCCAAGTCGGGATTTGAGCACGGTATTATGACGCTGACGGCGCCGGGCCAGAACTGCTCGACGGCTTTCAGGTAGCGATG
>DASRLG010000004.1:0-3885 GCA_035648575.1 Candidatus Dormiibacterota bacterium | reverse complement strand
GATCATCAAGCCCGTCCTCGAGCACTACAAGTTAGAGGTGCCTGAGGATGAAAACATCACCATCAATGGCACCGGCCTGTGGCACATTCCCGGTCCAGAGAGCGATGCCGGCCTGACCGGCCGCAAAATCGTGGTTGATACTTACGGCGGTTACGCCCGCGTCGGCGGCGGCGCCTTCAGCGGCAAAGACCCCAGCAAAGTCGACCGCAGCGGCGCTTACGCCGCCCGCTACATCGCCAAGAACATCGTTGCCGCCGGCCTGGCGACCAAATGCGAAGTCGGCCTGGCCTATGTCATCGGCCAACCCCGACCGCTGATGCAAACCATCGATACTTTCGGCACCGGCACGGTCAGCGAAGAAGAACTGCACGCTTTCAAAGACAAATTAATCGACACCTCAGTCAAAGGCATCTGTGACACCCTAGACCTCTGCCGCCCGATCTACAGCCAAACCAGCGCCTATGGCCACTTCGGTAAAGCCGACCTGCCCTGGGAACAGGTAAAAGCTTAGCCTAGCCCTCGGCTGAGGCTTCACGCCGGGCTTGCAGGATTGCTGCCGTCTGCTCAAAAGCCAGGTTTTCCAGTCGCGGGTCGTAGTTTGTCACCGCGTTGACCAAATCCAAAATTTTACAGGCATCCACTATCGGGTTGCCGCTCTTGGTTTCAAAAACTATCGGGTGGCCTAAGGGATCGCGTGGCCCGTCAATTATGTAAACGGCTTTTGGACGGTTAAAGTCGAGAATCCCACCATCCGGATACTCACTGATAATATAGCTCTTTGCCCTTTTATCGGGCGTTCTTTCGGTGAAATAAGTCGCCTTTGGAGACTGATAAGACAAGGACCCGCTTCTATCATTGGGGTCGCCTTGGCTAAGTTCCCCAAAGGTTACTGCCAGCGCGCTGGACAACACCAGGGCTGAATAATCCCTTGCCAGCTCAAAAGGATTTACATCTTCCCGGCCTTCAAGACTACGTCTGACACGTTCCTTTTCCAGCAGGTCGAAAGTTTTGAAGTAAGCCGGATCAAGCTCGGCTAACCGGTCGCCGGAGTAGTTCTTTTCCCGGCCGTAAATTGCGATCTGCTCAGCCGACATTTCATTAGTAGCCCCAGCTTGTTCCAAGCCATGTAAGTAGGCGGTGGTGTACATCCACCAATGGCGGGCATTCTTAGCCGCGGTATAGCCCACTAACTCTTTACCCGGCAACTTAAGATCGGGGTCTTCGGTAAACTCGATTTCAACTTCCGCAATGGCCGCTTGCAGGGCTTCGTTATAATCGTTAGCCGCCCGTTTTTGATCAAATATCTCATCAATCCGTATCGCTTCCACGCGATCTTGGTCGTAGGAGAACTGCTCGAATTGCTTCATCGCTTCTGACATATACAATTATAATATCACATTATAGATCAATTTGCAACCTTTAGTGTGATTTTCTTCAGCGAGTGGCTTCTAGGCCGCCGTTGCGTAGCCCGACACCCATCAGTAACGCCACGAGGCTGGCTTGTTCGTTGGACATCATGCCAACTTTTTTACCTTCGACGCCGACTATATCGACTAGGTGCAGCCCAGCCTCGCCGACGGGCAGGAAGTGCCTAGTATTGGCTGTCATGCTGCCATTGTAGGCGTTGGCGATGGTTCCAGGTACGCCGAGGTCCATAAGCTCTTCAATGGTCTTAGCCGTGTGCTTAGATCTTGGCAACGATAAGGTGTAAGTCAGATCGGCGATAGCCCTGAGTTGTCGTCCGCGCATAGCACCTTCGGCGCCTTTGCCATCGATCTCCTGGCGCATAATCGGTTCCGCGATACGTCTGTAGCCGGGCGGCAAGATAATCTTGGCGGCCTCGCCGGTGTGCTGGCGGACGCTGTAATCGGCGCCCATAGTTGATAATTTCTCACCTAATATGAGATTCATAGCCGTGAAGCTACTCGGTTCATACTGGTTTTGTTCGCCGGCGAAATATCGGGCAGCGGCAATAGCGTTGTGCGCCAGGCCTGAGCCGAAGAAGTGAACTCTTCGGATGCCGTCACCCCCGGCTTCCCGCAACATTCTGTCGGCCTGCCGGACGCCTTCCAGGGCTATCCGGCCGTAACCGGCGTGATCACCAGCACCCAATAAACGTGCTCTTTCCCCAACTGTAAGAGCCCGCGGCGGTACCCGGCTGAAAATCTGCAGGACCGGCATCTCCAAGCCCTCGACATTTATAAATTCGTAACCGGTGTCGAGCTTGGTAGCAGGACTCCAGGCGTTAGGCTTGGCCTCATTGATTTCCGCCCTAGTAGGTTCATGATTGGCGACGTAGCGAGCCATAACTTCGGCCGAAGTTTCGGGCGGCCCGTCGTTCAGGGGTGAAGTTACGACTAACAGATCGCTGGAGTTGGTATTTCTGTCATCGTGTTCCAGAGAAGCGTGAATTCGAGCCTGTATGCCCAAGGTACCAGGTACATCAAAGGCGAAGACACTGTCAGCCATGAAGCGCAAACGGGCAGTCCGGTCGGCTGTATAATGATCATTAACCCTGTCAAAACTGGTAGCGATGCCGTCAGGAGTATAGAGAGTTTGATCCATACTAACGAAGACAGCCTCGGCACGTTTAGTGCTGTCAACCGGTACCACGTCTGGGAAAACCAACTCTCCTGCCATGCTTATATTATACCATTATCTGTCAACTCCGTAAATGTAAAAGCTTCAAAAACCAAGCTTAAGAGGTACAATGATTTGATGAAACGTACTGCCTCAGCCGTCCGTTTGGCTGCTCATGATTTCTGGTTCATGATGGATAGTTTAGCGATACTTTCCGGTATCTTATATTCTTCCTGGCCGCTAGGGCCGGTGCTTAATCCAGAGGTGGCTCGACGGGGCCTGGCCAGTGCGCTCGAGGGTGTCGGCCAGCCGTATAACTGGTTGTTTATCGCCGGCGACATCGTGAGCAGCCTGTTGATCACAGTGGTGTGCTGGTTCATCTGGCGGCGGTTGCGCGGGACGCATGACAAGCGCTTAATCAGTTTCGCGTTGCTGAATGTGGTCATATTCGCCGCCGGCACCATTGTTGACGCGGCACTGCCGCTGCGCTGCGACCCGACGATACAAGTTTGCCGAAGTTACAAACAGGATCATTTGCTGCTGGCGCATGGGCTGTTTAGTATATTGGCCGCGATTTGCTTGTTTGTCAGCCTGCTTATACTGTGGTGGCATCGCCGCCGCAACCTTCTTATAAACAGTCTTGTGGTTGGCTATATGCTGTTTAGCCTGTTTTCGCTGATTGCTATCTTAAAGCCGGGTATAGGCAACCTGTCGCAGCATTATTACCTGACGCTTTGCGGCGTATGGTTAGCGCTATTACCTCATGCTATAAGAAACACGGTCGGCATTAACAAAGATGCCATTGAGATAAAAATTGACTAAAACTATTTGAAGAAATCCAGGCCGTAGAGCTCGTCGGGCAGGAAGCCCTTGGGGTGCTTGAAGCCGGCTTCCCACTTGGTGCCTTTGCCGTAGCCTAGGTCTTTCATGAGTTTGGTCGGGGCGTTGCGCAGGTGTATCGGCACCGGCGATTCCGGGTAATCCCGGGCGGTGCTTAGGGCCTGGCTCATGGCGTCGGCGACTTCGCGGGATTTGGGAGCTTTGGCCATGACGGTGGCGCAGTGGAACAGGTTGTATTGGGCTTCGGGCAAGCCGATTCGCTCAACGGCCAGGAAGGTCGAGACGGCCAGGTTGAGCGCGGCCGGGGCGGCGATACCGATATCTTCGGAGGCGAAGATGACCATCCGGCGGGCGATGAACTTCGGGTCTTCGCCGGCCTGCAACATGCGGGCCAGGTAGTAGAGGGCGGCCGTGGCGTCCGAGCCGCGCATGGATTTGATGAAGGCGCTGATGACGTTGTAGTGG
>DASRLG010000003.1:0-26654 GCA_035648575.1 Candidatus Dormiibacterota bacterium | reverse complement strand
AGTCGTCGCCGACACCGGCCGTCTGCTGCACAGATGATTTTGTGTGAGTTATACGCAAGGGCTATACTGGCTTTATGAAGATTGCTATAAGTACTGACCATACCGGTTTTGAACATGTCAAACACCTCAAGGAATTCCTAGGAGCGCAAGGCCATGAATGCCAGGATTTTGGGCCAACCAGTTTTGACGAAGCCGATGATTACCCGGACTTTATTGTTCCGGCGGCCAAGGCTGTAGCCCAAGGTGATTGCGAAGTCGGCATTATCTTAGGCGGCAGTGGACAAGGTGAGGCTATGGCGGCCAACCGTATCAAGGGCGTACGCTGTACCTTATTCTACGGTCCGGTTGTAGCTAAGACGGCTGTTGATGCCGAAGGCAATGTCAGCGATGACCCATACGAGATACTTAAATTGTCCCGGCAACATAACCACGCCAATGTTCTCAGTCTATCCACACGCTTTTTGACCATTGACGAGACCAAAAAAGCCATTGAAACCTGGCTAGCCACCCCATATAGCGATGAAGAGCGCCACTCTCGGCGAGTCCGCAAACTAGACGAGCTCAGCTGACGGTGGTGGTGATCTGCCCGACGATCACGGCTTTTGACCCGCACCAGTACCGGGAGCAGGTCGAGCGCCTTATACCGTTTGCCGAACGGATCCATATCGACTTGATGGACGGCGAGTTCGCGCCTACCAAATCCCCCGATCTCGATAGCATCTGGCTCCCCGATGGCCTAATCTCCGACATCCACCTGATGTACCAGCGGCCAATGGATTACCTGGATAAACTGATCAAACTGAAGCCAAACCTGGTAGTTATCCATAACGAAGCCGATGTGCATCACATGGATTTCGCGGCCCGGCTCCATGCCGAGAATATCAAAGCCGGGCTAGCGATTTTGAGTGATACGCCGGTCGAATACGCTTATCAGATCATGCACAGCTTCGATCACGTACTGGTTTTTAGCGGTCGTCTTGGCTATCACGGCGGCCAAGCTGATCTAGAGTTACTTGATAAAGTCCATAAAATCCGCAAACATCATCCTGATGCCGAAATAGGCTGGGACGGTGGTATCAACGACAAAAATGCCATCCAATTAGTCGATGCCGGAGTCGATGTCCTCAACACCGGCGGCTTCATTCAAAAAGCCGCTAATCCCGAAAAAGCCTACGCCGAACTACAAAAGTTACTTAATAATTAACTCTTTAGGCTTAGCTTCCAGTGACCATGTAGGATTGGATGTACAAAGTGTATCTAAACGGTACACTTCATACATCACATTTAAAGGTATCAAAAAGGGGATGAAGCCAATGGCCAGAATTAATTTGACTATTGCGGACGATTTGCTCAAGCGTTTGGACGAAGTTGCTAAAAACGACTACACCAGCCGGAGCGATATCATACGCCAAGCCATATTATTTTACTTTCGTTCTACCGCAAAGACCATTAGCCGGGCTGACAGGAAAGCTTTACTCAAAGATATGAAGAGCCGACAACTTCAGGCACATCTTAACAAAGCCATTAAACGTTTTTGAGCTATAGCCTGACTGCACTATAATCACTAGCAGTATGGGACAAAAATTATCCTTAGAACGATTGGAAACAATCGCCAATGATATCAGGGAAGATATCATCCGAATGCTGGAGCACGCTGGCAGTGGGCATAGCGCGGGGCCGCTGGGCTTAGCCGACATTTTCACGGCTTTGTACTTCGATATTATGAAATATGACCCCAAGAATCCGTCGTGGGATGAGAGGGATATCCTCTTACTGAGCAACGGGCATTGCGTACCGGTGCAGTACACGACTATGGCCCATGCCGGTTTCTTCGACCGCAAAGAGTTGATGACACTGCGGCAATTAGGGTCCCGGCTGCAAGGCCACCCGGAACGGACTAAATTGCCCGGACTTGAGAATACCAGCGGACCGCTGGGCTCCGGGCTTAGCCAGGCTTGCGGTATGGCGCTGGCCCTACGCATGGACAAACAGCAACACCGGTGGGTTTACGTCGTGATGGGCGACGGCGAGCAGGACGAAGGCAATGTCTGGGAAGCCGCCATGCTGGCTGGCAAGTACAAGCTTCATAACGTCATAGCGATCACTGACCGCAATAATATTCAGATTGACGGACCGACTGAGTCGGTGATGCCGCTCGAAGATTTCAAGGCCAAATGGGAGGCTTTCGGCTGGCATGTACTGGAAATCGACGGTAATGACATCGAAGCCGTCATCGATGCCTGTGCCATGGCCCGGGCCATCATCGAGAAACCGACCATGATTATCGCCCACACTATTCCCGGCAAAGGCGTCGACTTCATGGAGTACGACTTCACTTGGCACGGCAAACCGCCGGATCATGAACAGGCTAAGAAAGCTCTGCATGAACTCCGTACCTTAGGCGGTAAGATCCGGAGCGAACATGAATGACGTGCACCTTGTAGATATATCTGGCAAATTGGAAGAGGAGCCGATCCGCAAAGGTTTTGGTAAAGGTTTGCTGGAAGCGGGTAAGCGTGATGCTAATGTTGTGGCCTGCTGCGCCGATCTAACGGATTCGACACAGATGAGCTTATTTGCTAAGGAGTTTCCTGAGCGGTTTATTGAGATCGGGGTGGCCGAGCAGAACTTGGTGACGGTCGGGTCGGGCTTGAGCGCAATAGGCAAAATCCCGTTTGTGAGTAGCTACGCGGCTTTCAGTCCCGGACGGAACTGGGAGCAGATCAGGACGACGATTTGTCTCAATGACCGGCCGGTGAAAGTTGTTGGCTCACATGCTGGTGTAAGCGTTGGGCCGGATGGCGCCACTCACCAGATGCTGGAAGATATCGCGCTGATGAGGGTCTTGCCGAATATGGTCGTTATCGCGCCATGTGACAGCGTGGAAGCCGAGAAAGCCACGCTGGCGATGGCCGTCGACAAAAGACCGAACTATCTTCGTTTAGCGCGAGAGGCGACACCGATTATCACCACTGCCGAGACGCCTTTTGAAATCGGCAAAGCCTACGTTTTCTCCAAAGGCGCGGACGTCACGCTGATTACTACCGGCACCATGACTTATCAGGCCCTGGAAGCGGCCGAAAAACTTTATAAAGACGGGATTGAAGCCGAGGTCATTCATGTACCGACCATTAAACCGCTGGACGCTGAAACAATCCTGAAAAGCGTCCGCAAAACCGGTGCCGTCGTCACGGCCGAAGAAGGCCAGATAATCGGTGGCTTGGGCGGCGCTATTGCCGAACTTCTCAGTGAAGAATGTCCCACACCCATGAAACGTATCGGTATGCAAGACCGTTTCGGCGAGTCCGGCGCGCCCGACCAGCTACTCGAGCACTTCGGTCTCGACGCCAAGCATATCCGCCTAGCTGCCCACTTGGTGCTGGACAAGAAGAAAAAGTAAAGCTGGCCGCAAGCACAAGCGAGTTGCAATTGCCGGCTGTCTTTGGCACAATGGCGGATAGAATTGGCTTCAGCTAAATAGAATAGGATGGGCAAGTGGCAGATCAACCAGATGTAGTCAGTATCGGCGATATCGTAACTGACGCTTTTATTAAATTGTTTGACGACCAAGCGGTAACTTATGAAAATGACCAAGGCAAGTGGTTGGCGATGCAATTTGGCACCAAGCTACCGTACAACCACGTAGAAATTATCGAAGCCGTTGGCAACGCCGCCAATGCTGCCGTATCATTCGCGCGGTTGGGGTTGAACAGCGCGTTCGTGACCAATGTCGGCGGTGACGCTCACGGCCGCGACATGATCGCCGCCCTGCATAAGAATGGCGTTGATACCCGTTTCGTGCGCATTAACCATGACAAGAAGAGTAATTACCACTATGTCCTCTGGTACAAGGAAGAACGCACCATCCTTATCAAACACGAGGAATATGACTACCACTGGCCCCACCTGCGGCCCGCCGAAACGCCGAAGTGGGTGTATTTCAGCTCGGTCAGCGAACATGCTTTGGCCTATCACGACCAGGTAGCCGACTGGCTGGACGAACACCCGGAGGTCAGGCTGGCTTTCCAGCCGGCGACTTTCCAGATGGAGGCCGGTGTCAAGCGTCTGCATAGGATTTATGATCGCACGGAAGTCCTGGTCTTAAACCGCGAAGAAGCGGTGACGGTCGGCGGCGGCAACCACGATGACATCCATGACCTGTTTAACCATTTGCACAAAATCGGTCCCAAGGTCGTCGTTATAACAGATGGCCCTAAAGGCGCTTACGCCTCGGACGGCGAAAACCGTTTCCAGATGCCGCTTTATCCAGACCCGGCCCCCCCGGTCGACCGCACCGGTGCCGGCGACTCTTTCGCCACGACTTTCGTGGCAGCCCTGATTATGGGTAAAAGCCTAGAGGACGCTTTGAAATGGGCGCCAATCAATTCTATGAGCGTAGTCCAGAAAGTCGGTGCCCAAGCCGGGCTGCTGGACGAGAAACAGCTTGAGCATTTCCTGAGTCATGCTCCCGAGTGGTACCACCCTTCACGGATGGAATAAAACCGACGCTTATGGTAATCTGTAAGTGAAGGATTGCATATGCGGAAACATAAAAATAACAGGGGCGGGAACCAAGTATGACGCGTTTTTTGTCGGAATCGTTGCAAGCCCCGGAACCCTTTTTCCGGCAGGGTTTGAGGCGGCTGGAAGCGGCTAACGGTAACCCGAATACCGATATCCGTTTCTCGACCGAGATATTACATGCCACACAGGCCAAACTGAAGCAATTAGGGCTTGATCCTCGCGACACTACGGCGGAGGAGCTGTACCACGCTTTGCAACAGCGTATCAAGGCTGATGACGCCCGTTTGACCCGAACTTTGCGGACTCGGGCCGCCACGCATGTTTCCGCCGAGGCCGATGTCGTAGCCGGCATGATACACGTGCTCAAAGAGTTGCCGGATTCCAAACGTTGTTTCGCCCTCAAACCTAGCTCGCTAAAGGCGATTATCAAACAACTGCCGCCCAAGAAAGCCATGAAACGGCTGGGCTACCGCTCGCTTGACTCGTTCCTGAAGCATGAAACGCCGGTTTCCGTTCTGGCGGCTGCCTGGTTGAGCGAAGGTTCACAGTGGCGGCAGCGCCTGCTGGAACGTTATAAGCATCTGGGACCGGGCGATTTCGAAGACCGTTCGATTATTATGGCGCGGCCGGATTCGACCCGTTGGCGCGAGCTGGCTGAGAGTACCGTCAACCAGGCCAGGCACAATATCCTGAGTTTTAGAGAGTTGGGGGCTTTGGTGTTTTTGCCATTGCCTGGGGACGCGCCTGGCGGCAGCACGACCGCCAGTCTGGCATTGGCACTGCACGAATTGAATGAAATACGGGCCAGCAGCACGTTCCTCAAGCTTTGCCAGGTACGGCCCGATTTCGGTGAACTCGTCCAAACGGTGGCCGCCGACGAGCCTAACCTGAATTCCCAGATACTTGACCAGCCGGTACCTTGGCACCTGATCCAGCGTTACTATGCCCAGCTGGCCGACCGTGGCCGGGGCGAGGCGGCATTTGAGCCGCATCTCCGGCTGGAGGACATGATTTGGCATCCCATTGAGCAGACGCTTAGCGCTATCGAACCCAGCTTTGATTTCTGGCGCGAGAGTGCCCATCTCGGCCTGTTGCATGACCGCCAGCCGGTATCACTCAACGTCGTTGACGCGGCCTTGAACTACTGCAACCAGCTGCCGTTTGAACGGCGCGTGGTCAATTATTTCCAGCGCTCATTGTGGCACGAACTGTTACTACGCTATTTACGCCATGAGTCGGTCGAGCAAACTGTTACCAGCCAGCTGGAACCACAATTCGCCGAGGAGTTCGCGGAGATATGAGGATAATCGGTACCCGGCTATGACGGCATCCAGCTCAATCAAAGACAAGCTATTGCGCTATTCGATCTGTGTCTCGGGAGCGGCTTCCGGCGAAACCGTGAAAGCTTCGGCGGAACTGGCTCGCGCTACCGGCCAGGCTATTGCCCGCAGCGGGCATATTCTGACTACTGGCGCTACAGTCGGTCTGCCTTATTACGCCGCGCTGGGCGCGGTCCAGGCTGGCGGCACGAGCATCGGCTTCTCGCCGGCTGTCAGTTTGCGCGAGCATTTGCGCAAATACCACCTGCCCAGCAACTGCTTCAATTTCATTAACTTCACAGGATTGCATTACGTGGGGCGGGATCTTTACTTGGTTCAATCCAGCGATGCCGTGATTACCATTGGCGGCCGCTTCGGCAGCTTGCACGAATTCACCTCTGCCCTGGAAGCCCACAAACCATGCGGTATCCTGACCGGCAGCGGCGGCACGGCCGACCAGATCCCGGAACTTATGGAAGTGCTCGAACCGCCTAATGGCAGCCTGGTGATCTATGATGATGATCCCGAGCAGCTGGTCAAACGCTTAATCGAAGTCCTTGACGAAAAAAACGCCGACATCCACCGCCAACTGGAAAACCGCGCCGAAGACTGGTTCCTCGAGATCGAACCTCCCAGACCCCACGCCGGTTAAAAAGTTTATTGACAAAGTACCGGCCCGTACCCACAATTATTAGCAACCATAAGAGGAGTAAGACTATGAAGCACGCTACCTTCAGCCAAAGGGGTTTCGCCGCTATCGAAGCTATACTGATAATAGTAGCTGTCGCGATCATCGGCGGGACTGGCTACTACGTATATCATGCCAACAAAAAGACTAATAACACTTATAATAGCGCTACCAAAACCGCCCAGAGCAGTCCCTCGAAAGTCACGAAAAAGAAAATTACGGCAGCCGACCCTACCGCGAACTGGACTGCCTACAAGAGCGCGACTGGCCAGTTTAGCCTGAAGTATCCAGCCAGTTGGGTGCAGCCGACCAACAAGGCCGCATGCGGCGCCGGTTTCTTCGACCGTGCCGTTTATCTCGGTCCTGATACGCAATCAGTACTGAAGTGTGCCACCGAGGACTTCGGGCAAATACAGGTAGCATCAATTGCCGGCAACCAAGTGGACGTTTCCAAGTCTAAAATCAGCCCGGTCTTGTACAAGAATATCGTATCGACTTCCGCGACCGCCGCAGGCGTGAGTGGCACTCGTATCGCGGCACTGGCGATTAACCAGACAAGTGATCTGGGAGGCTACCCCGATAACACGGTCATAGTCGAATACGTGTTTTATGCCAACGGCAACACCTACGTGGCTAAGTACGCCCAGGTGACTGTCGGTAGCGCCCCTTCGAGTAACGTGCTGGCTGATTTTGACTTGATGATAACCAAAACCCTGCAGTTCAACTAGGCTTGCTACAATTGATAGGTGAGTAAGTTCAAACTGAAGAGTGATTATAAGCCGCTAGGCGACCAGCCGGCGGCTATCAAGCAGCTGACCAAAGGGCTGGAGGACGGTTTGCGCGACCAGACATTGCTTGGCGTGACCGGGTCGGGCAAGACTTTTACTATGGCCAACCTGATCCAGAACGTGCAGCGGCCGACGCTGGTGCTGAGCCATAACAAGACCTTGGCGGCGCAACTTTATACTGAATTCAGGAATTTCTTCCCTAATAACGCCGTTCACTACTTCGTCAGCTACTTCGACTACTACCAGCCCGAAGCCTATATTCCGCGGTCTGATACTTATATTGAAAAAGACAGCCAGATCAACGAGGAAATCGACCGTCTGCGCCATGCCGCGACCGACGCGTTGCTGAGCCGGGACGATGTCATTATCGTGGCCAGTGTCAGCTGTATCTACGGCATCGGTTCGGTCGAGGACTATAACGGGCTGTCGATTGACGTGAAAGTCGGTGAGCGCAAAGTCCGCGACAAATTCCTGCGGCACCTGACGGATATCCAGTACCAGCGCAACGATATCGACTTCCACCGCAGTACTTTCCGGGTCCGCGGCGATGTGGTTGACGTTTTTCCAGCCGGCGAGGAGCTGGCTTATCGGATTGAATTCTTCGGCGACGAAGTCGAGCGGATTACCAGGATTGATCCGCTGACCGGTGAAATCCTGGCCAAGCTCGATTCGTACAAGATTTTTCCCGGCAGCCACTATGTCACGCCTCAGGAGAAGCTCAAGGTCGCTCTCGGCCATATCGAGCAGGAATTGGCCGAACGCCTGGCCAAGTTCAAAAGGGAAGGCAAACTGCTGGAAGCCCAGCGTCTGGAACAGCGGACAAGGTTTGATCTGGAGATGCTGCAGGAAACCGGTTTCGTTAAAGGCATTGAGAATTACAGCCGGTATTTGACGGATCGGGAGCCGGGCGAGCAACCGGCCACCTTGCTGGATTATTTTCCGGATGATTACCTCATGATGATTGACGAATCGCACATGACCATTCCGCAGGTCCGCGGCATGTACAACGGCGACCGGGCACGCAAGGAAGTATTGGTCGAGCACGGTTTCCGCCTGCCCAGCGCGCTCGATAACCGGCCGCTGACTTTCACGGAGTTCGAGCGGCATCTCAACCAGGCCGTCTACGTGTCGGCTACGCCGGCCGAGTACGAGCTATCGAGAAGCCCCGAACCGGCCCAGCAGGTTATCCGACCGACCGGCTTGCTGGACCCGCCGATCGAAGTCCGGCCGATCGAAGGCCAGATTGATGACTTGATCGCCGAAATCCGTGACACCACCGCCAAGCACCAGCGGGTGCTGGTAACGACGCTGACCAAGCGCATGAGCGAAGACCTGGCCGAATACCTCAAGGAGCTTAATATTAAGGTCGCCTACTTGCACAGCGACATCGACACGCTTGACCGGACCGATATTTTGCGCGACCTTCGGCTTGGGGTGTATGACGTGCTGGTTGGGATCAATTTGTTACGAGAAGGGCTGGATTTACCAGAGGTCTCACTAGTAGCCATCTTGGACGCCGACAAAGAAGGTTTCCTAAGGAGTGAACAAGCCCTTATCCAAACCGTCGGCCGCGCCGCTCGTCACGAGAAGGGTCACGTCATCATGTACGCCGACCGCATTACTAAGAGCATGCAAAAGACCATCGATGAGACCACTCGCCGCCGCAAAATCCAGGAAGCCTACAACACCGAGCACGGCATCACGCCCACCGGCATCAAACGCGCCGTCGAAAAGGGCATGCGCCCCGACTTGCCAGATGAAGCCAAACGCGCCAAGCTCAATCTTAAGAAAATCCCCAAGGACGAATACGGCAGCCTGATCAAGGACCTAACCTCCCAAATGGACCTGGCCGCCGCCAACCTCCAATTCGAAACCGCCGCCGAACTCCGCGACATCATCGAGGATATCAAGAAAAAGCTCTAACTCTATATGACATCCGACAAGAGTTACTTGCGGGTGGATTACCGAGCGGTTTATAAGGCGTGGCTGGCTTTTCGCAAGGGCAAGAAGCCGACCGGCTCGATTGACAGGTTCGCCTTTGGTCTGGAAAACTACTTGGCCCATCTTTCGGATGAGCTCACAAACAAGTCCTACGCGCATGGCGGCTACAAGGAAATTTCATTAACCGAGAAGAAAAGGCGAGATTTAGCGGTCGCCAGTGTCCGCGACCGCGTAGTGCACCGTCTCCTGTATGACCACCTATTAGTAAAATTCGACACTGGTTTCGATCCTGACGTCTGGTCCTGCCGCACCGGCAAAGGCCTGCATAAATGCCTGGACAGAACCCAAAAACTGCTGCGTAAATACGATGCCAGCTACGTCTGGCGGGCTGATATAACCAAATTCTTCGATACCGTAGACCAGAAAGTGCTGGTGGGGTGTCTGACCCGGCGCATAGGCCATGACGAAACGGCCATGTGGCTATGCCAAGAGGCGATTGACAGCTACAATGTCCAGCCAGCCCGCGGTATACCTATCGGTAACCTAACCAGCCAGCTCTTCGCTAATATTTACCTGAATGAGTTCGACCGCTACGTCCGTCATACGCTCAAACCCCAGGCTTACGTTAGATACGGCGATGACTTTTTACTGTTTTATCCCACCCGCCGCCAGACCCGTCAGGCCAGAGAAACCGCCGCCAAATTTTTAAAAAACAATCTGGGCCTCAAGCTCAACCCCAAAAACGACATCGTAATAGCTGCCCGCAGCGGCCTGAAATTCCTGGGTCACATGATTACCGGTGAAAACCTGGCTGTCGACGACTATACTACCAGACGAGTCCTCAAGCGAATAGATCGCCATAACGCCAGCAGCTACCGCGCCTTACCCCTATTAAAAGAAGCGCGTGATGGTATTGATTGGGTGCTTGTAGAAAAACTTGACATATTACTGTATAATTGATAAAATAATGAAAATTTAACTTCAGGAGTTGACCGTGAGTATAGTCGGACTTGAACAAGGTGTTATAGATCGAGGCTTTCAATTTGCTGGCGAGCCAGTAGAAATAGAAAGACCTGAACCGGAACCGGGCGCATTATTTAATATTAGCGAAGAAGCCGGAGTATACACGAAAGTTCTGGCCGACCTCGGTATGATTACCGACCTGGACAAAGCTGGAGAAGATATTCTAGCGGGTATGCAGGGCCTGCACGATAAGTTAGTGGGAGACCGATTGCCAGATGACGCGGCTGTAATTCCTTTCTTCGCGGTTGATTTGGCTGATCGCGGTGATGCTTTCCGCGAAGCGGAATCCGCTTTTAATGGGCAACTGCCCAATGTCCGCGACCTGTCCATTTATCGTCCACTTTACGATCAGATGACACCTGAACAGCTTAACCGCCGTTCTTTTGCCGGTGAAACAGCTATCAAAGGCTGGGACGCCCGGGCTATGATTCTTGGCGGTGAACGCCAAGACGCGCCGGGCCTGTTATTTACCGGTCTTTCCGCCGTGGAGCAAATTCAAGCTTACAAGGCTCTACGAGATCAATATGACCTCGCTCATCCGAACTTAGCTTTAGGCGCGATGAATGTCATGGACCACTTGTTAGTCAATGCCGGTATTAGAGAAAAGAACGAAAGCTCAAGAGAACAATCTCCTCTGTTAGACCCTAATACTTTCAGCCGTACACCTCAAGCTGGCGATCCTGAAACCGGTTTGGTCGAAGCTTCGGACGGCGGCTCGTGGGTTCCGAACGTGAACTCGGTCGACGGTCGGGTCGACCTGGACAGGTCGCGCGGCGACGCGTACTCGGACGAGGGTCTCCGTGCTTCGGCGGGGCCAAAACAGACTTAAGTTTTAGATTTTTAATCTTCTTTTAATCTTCCCTTTTTGCTAAAATCTGAAGTGTCCATTTCGTATTGCCCAAAAGCTCCATTTGGTGCTGGCCATTGCAAGTGCCGAGCTGGCAACCGAAAGAGGTAAATTTTGCCCCGCGTGCGTCTGGTGTAACCATGTCCGATGTTTCATTTGCATGCGTGCAGCTTGAATCCCGAGACACCAGAGAACAAACTTCGGACGGCAACTCGTGGGTTCCGAACGTGAACTCGATCGACGGTCAGGTCAACCTGGACAGGTCGAACGGCAACGCGAACTCGAACGAGGGTCTCCGTGCTTCGGCAAGGCAGGATTTGCTTACTGGACGCTTTTGCGCCAGCCGCCGAGCATGCGGCCGATTTCGGCGACTTTGGCTTGCAATTGGTGCAGGGTCGTTTCGTTGGCCAGCTTCTGGGTCATGAGGATCCGGAGCTGGAATTGGACGATTTCGGCCTGGGCCGAGGCTTTTATCAGGTAGGCTCCTTTGTGGGCCGACGGGGCGTGCTTGGCCATTATTAACAGCTCCAACAGCAGTAATATGGCGTTTTCCAGGCGTTTGCCAATGGTACGTTGCTGGAGGGCAGGCAATTTACAGGTAATTTTAGAGACTGCTTCGTACAATTCCTGGGTACGGTTTATGACGGGCAGCTCTTGCATTTCAACAAGTATACACGGCTAAGGCCAGAGTCAATTCCTAAAAGCTCTAGGCGGCTATGGCCCAGGGTTCCTCGGGCACTGGCTCGCGGCTATCTAACTCGAAGATGTGCTCTGACAATCCAACATCGTGAACCAGGGCCAAATGACCGCCCTGGTACATGGCCACATGATGGAATGGCAGCCGGTTACCGGCTTCGGCTTGGGCCGCGGCCGGGAAGAGCCGGTCGCTGGAGCCGTACAAAAACCGCATTACTGGAGAATCGGGCGATGATGTTACTGCATGGAGGTTCGTTGGCTCTATGCCCTCCCTCATCTCTTCAAATTCGGCGCCTATTGCCGGGCCTCGACCGAAGGAGTGAAGAAACGTTACCGCGCCGAGACGCGCGGCCGTGGCGGGCGCCTTCCAGCCTAAAGTAACCAACTCCGGCGCGGTCGCTCCCAGGTGCTGGATTGCTTCCCCTAATGAGTGCCTGCCCGGAATGTAACCGAAAGCCGCTACGGCCGTGGCGGCCTCGACCTTTACAGGAGCTTGGACAAGGGCATCAGGCATAATACCGCCGCTCATCGATAAAGCGATAGCGTAACGCCTGTCAGTCGGCAGAGCGGTTATAGCTGCCGCGAAATCGGCCGCGTTCCGCCTCAAGGCTCCCTCGGTTCCCGTATTCGTGTAATCAAAGGCGAGGGAACTATGACCGGCCCGCGCGGCCGCGTGAGCTACCTTGCGCATTGAGCTTTTTCTGCCAAGCCAGCCTGTGGCTAAGGCATACGCTTTTCCGCTTTGCCTGTCTTTCGGCGCCTCTCGCCAGGTAACCGGAACCTCCCGGTCTTCAACGGCGATCACACCCTCATAACGCCTACCATAGTCGGTAGAATGGCCCTTGCCTAATCGCAACTCAGGGGAACTTTGAGGGGTGTGTTTGTTGGCTTGCATGGTGATTACCCGTTAGCGCTCGCACTTAGCATAATCGTATTCCCATGGCAGGCCTTTGTAAAGCAGATTATTTGTCGTCAAATTAACGGGGTGAAATGTCTGGTAAACAGCGGCCAATCTGGTACAATTATTGGTAACTATGGCGAAACTTACTCGGGATGATGTCTTAAAATTGGCTCAATTAGCAAGGCTAGACCTCGACGAGGCCGAAATTGAGCAGTTCGCCGCCGAAATGTCGGAGATTTTGCAATATGTCGAAAAACTGCAGAACGTCGATGTCAAAGGCTTGGAACCAACTCACCAGGTTACTGGCCTAACAAACGTAACCCGCGAAGACGAGATCAGGGATTACGGCTACAAACCCGAAGATCTGCTCAAGAACGTGCCGCACGTCAAAGACAACCAGATAAAAGTGAAACGGATGCTCGGATGAGCCAGTGGTTGCCGATTGCTGATATTGCCGCCAAAGTCCAAGCTGGCGAGTTGAAGGCCGTCGATCTGGTCGAACAGTCGCTTAAGACGATTGCCGCAAAGAGCGACTATGACGCTATAATTGTCACTACCGAGAAACGGGCGCGCGAGCGGGCCACGGCGATTGATAAACGGGTAGCCGGCGGCGAGAAGATCGGCCGTCTGGCCGGCGTGCCGTTTATAGCCAAAGACAACTTCCTGGCCTTCGGCGCCGAAACCACGGCTGCCAGCAACATGCTCAAGGGCTTTGACGCGCCATATCAGGCAACAGCGATAGAGAGGCTGGAGGCCGAAGGTGCTATTTGCGTCGCCAAGGCCAACCTTGACGCTTTCGCTCACGGTTCGTCGACCGAGAACAGCGATTTCTTTACGACCAAGAACCCTTATGACAAGACCCGCGTCCCGGGTGGCAGCTCCGGCGGTCCGGCAGCGGCGGTAGCGCTCGAGATGGCACCTTTTGCCACAGGGACCGACACCGGCAGTTCGATCCGCTTGCCAGCCGCCTTTTGCGGCGTGGTCGGTTTGAAGCCGACATACGGCCTGGTCAGCCGCAGCGGCGTGGTGGCTATGGCCTCGAGCCTTGACGTGATCGGGCCACTGGCTAGGACAGTTGATGACGCCGCCCTGGTGCTTGACGTTATGGCCGGCCGTGACGACCTGGACAGCACGACCATCGAGCGTGACGAGCAGTCATATACCAATCTGGATCTCGACCTCAAAGGCAAAAAAATAGGCATCCTCAAGGAGTACATGGATGACAATGTCGACGCCGACATCAGGGAACATATCCAGGATGCCATCGCTAAGCTTGAAGCCGCCGGGGCCGTGATTTCAACTGTCAGCATCCCGTCCATGCCACTGTCACTAGCGGTTTACTACATTGTTTGCCCGGCCGAAGTTAGCAGCAACCTCAGCCGCTATGACGGGCAGCGTTTCGGCTACAGCTATCCAGACGCCAAAGACGTAGACGAGAGTTACAAGAAGTCGCGCTCTATGGGCTTCGGCGAAGAAGCCAAACGTCGGATCATGATCGGCACTTATGTTATCAGCAGCGGCTACCACGAGGCGTATTACAAGCAAGCCCAGACGGTCAGGACCAAACTTGTTAAAGAATTCGAGAAGGCCTTCGCCGAAGTCGATTTCATGGTCGGCCCGGTCTCGCCGACCAAGCCTTTTAAGATAGGTGAGAAGGCCGATTCCCCCTTGCAAATGTACCTAGCGGACCTCCTGATGGTCGGTTCAAACCTGGTCGGTATCCCGGCTATCAGCGTGCCAGCCGGGATGAGGGACGGCCTGCCGGTAGGTTTGCAAATTATGGGGCCGCAGCGGTCTGACCGGGAGTTGCTGGCTGTCGCCAAGCGGGCTGAGGAGTTGTTGGCATGAAGCCGGTTTATATAATCGGCGCAACTGTCGCCGTCTTAGTTATTATCGGCTTGTTCGTGGCTATACGCCGCCGCCGTCCGAAGAAACTTAAGCACGACCGTTTCACCGAGCGCTGGAAAGCCCTGCAGCGGCTTTGTGTCAGTCGCAAGACCTGGCCGCAAGCAATCATCGAAGCCGATAACCTGCTCGACGAAGCCCTCAAAAAAGCCCATTTCAAGGGTAAAACCACTGGCGAACGCCTGGTCTCGGCCCAACATACTCTGACCAGCAATGACACCGTCTGGTTCGGCCATAAATTACGCAAAACTATTGCCAGTGAAGATGTCCGAAAGCTCAAGAAAAACGATGTCCTGGACGCGCTGGCCGGTTTCCGCCAAGCACTTAGGGACCTGGGGGCCTTGGAGCCATGATCGACCCCAAAACCCGCGCCAAGTACAAGGTCACTATCGGCATAGAGTGCCATGTCCAGTTGAAGACCAAGACCAAGCTGTTTTCGGCTGTCGGCAACGATGCCCGCGAAGCGCCGCCTAATACGCTGGTCAACCATATCGATTTCGGCTTACCGGGCGCGCTGCCGGTGCTTAACGAGGCGGCTGTTGCTCTGGCCGGCCGGGCGGCATTCGCTCTTCGCAGCCAGCCGCAGAAGTTCAGCAAGTTCGACCGCAAACACTATTTTTACCCTGACCTGCCCATGGGCTACCAGATCACGCAATTCGATGAACCGATAATCCTGGGCGGCGAAGTTACGATAGAAGTCGACGGGCAGCCCAAGACAATCGGCATCACCCGCGCCCACCTGGAAGCCGACGCCGGCAAGAGCACTCACCATGCCGGCCAGGATTACAGCCTGGTCGACCTGAACCGGGCTGGCACACCACTGCTGGAAATAGTCAGCGAGCCGGATATGCACAGCAGCGCCGAAGCCAAAGCCTACTCTCACGAACTTTACCTCTTAATGCGCTACGCTGACGTGTCCGAAGCCAACCTCTACTACGGCAACATGCGTTTCGATGTCAACGTCAGCGTCAGCACGACCGATGAACTTGGCACCCGCACCGAAACCAAGAACCTCAACAGCTTCCGCTCCGTCGAAAAAGCTGCCGACTACGAAATAACCCGCCAGATCGAACAGCTCGAAAAAGGCCAGGCGATCATCCAGGAAACCCGCGGCTGGGACGATGCCAAGCAAAAGACCCTCAGCCAGCGCTCCAAAGAAAACGCCGACGACTATCGCTACATGCCCGACCCCGACCTCCCGCCTGTTACCCTTACCGACGATTACATATCAAAAATCCAGGCCGAAATGCCCGACCTTCCCGACGATTACAGGAAGAAGTTCAAACAAATCAATATCGATGCCAAAGTCACCGAAGACATAATAGCCGTACCGGGAACCGCCAAACTGGTGTCCCGGATTCTGGCCGGTAGCAACGCCGAACACGCCAGGCGGATAGCTTTCTGGATGATGCAGCCCGCCGGCGACGAAGATCCCGACCAGGCAGATGAGCAATCAATAACCGACGAACAGTTAATTAAACTTTCGCAACTGGTATCTGATAACAAGCTAAGCTCGACGGCCGCCAAAGAAGTGTTGGCCGAGTTGCTCAAAACCGGCGACGACCCCGAAAAAGTAGCTGCTGACAAAAACCTGCTGCAAGTTTCAGACGAAGGCGAAATCACGAAGATCGTGGAACAGGTTTTGGCCGACAACCCCAAAGCCGCCGAAGACGTCAAAAACGGCGAAATGAAAGCCATCGGCTTCCTGGTCGGCCAAGTAATGAAGCAATCCAAGGGCCAGGCCAACCCGTCGCTGGCGCAGGACCTGATCAAAAAGCAGCTTGGTCTTTAGGCTAAGGCCTCGGCTGCCGTATGGACTGCTCGGCCGATCCGGTCCCCAAGCAGCGAACGATCCAATAAGCTCGCGCCTTTCACTGCTAAACCAACCGCGCCTTTTAGTTCGCGGTGCCGATCCAGAGCTTTGGCCAGAGCGTAAGCCGATATAATATTGCCGTGAAAAGCTTTGGTCATATCGGCATAGACCTGATCCACCTCAAGGGGGAAGAAGTGGGCCATATCAGCTCTGACTTGCTCGTCATCGACACGGTCTCTTAAGAAGCCGGCCTGAGAAATAAGGAAATCATAGATCTGGTCAAGCGTCGGGTTGCCGTATTCCTCGAAGCATAGCCGGGTAGCGTCTTTGAACATCCGGGCGCTGCCTTCTATGGCCACGCCGTTTACGTCACCGGTTGGCAGAGACCACCTGAAAGGGTCCTGACTGCCTTCGCGAATGTTAGGCTGAATAATACGACCATCTTCGTCTTTCTCTATGACGGTCGCTTGAATGCCGTCGTAAAGCCGGTCCCTGAAATCAGGGTTGTTAATCTCGGAACTACCCTGGGCCTGGACTTTAGCCACTAAGTAAGCACCGGTAGCCGCTTCATTGGCTCCCGGTCCCAGTTCCTGCTCGTAATCGTTGCCGACTCCGCCGAGCAGGCCCAAGTCGAAAAGTTGCGGTTGATAACGCGGCGGCACGTAAGGATAAATTATATTGTTTAAAATCGTAACGCACCTGGCAACATCCAGCCCGTGCTCGCCGTTATGATAGTCAAGCTGATGGTCCGAACCAAGACCATAACGTTCGTCGACCTCTAGGGCGACTTCAATTGACAACGCGATAGTATCATCACTAATTTGCGCGTCATGCGGCTTAACCATATTGGCAATGCCGATAACTTCTTGCTCAAAATCAATAGCCATAATCTGCGTTATTATACACTAACTTTAATAGTAAAGCAATCTAGGGAGTCGAAATTATTTCGTGGTACAATCATCACTAATGAGCCAACCCAAAGTACGCAAAGCAGTCATCGCCGCGGCCGGTTTCGGGACACGTTTTTTACCCCAGACTAAGGCTATGCCTAAGGAGATGCTGCCGCTCGTCGATAAGCCCATTATCCAGCAGATCGTCGAAGAACTGGCTGATGCCGGCATTACCGACATAGTTATTGTTACCGGTTATCACAAGCGCACGATCGAAGACCATTTCGATCATATCAGCGCCGATCTTAAGAGCAATCTCGAACAGGCTGGCAAGAAAGAGCTGCTGGAGGCTACTACCCGGATTTCCGGACTGGCTAACTTTGCTTATATTCGCCAGAAGGGTCCTTATGGAACAGGGACACCCCTGTTAAATGCCGCGCACTTAATCGGCAATGAGCCGTTTATTTATACCTTTGCCGATGACTTCGTGGCGGCTAAGCCGAGCCGTTTCGCCCAGATGCTGGCGGTTTACGAAGAGCGCGGCGGATCTGTTATCACGGCCATCCGGCGCGACGGCGACGAGGATTACGGCCGTTATGGCTATATCGCGGGCGAGGAAATTTCGCCCGGCCTGGTCGATATGACGACTATCGTCGAGAAACCTGGCCGTGAAAACGCACCGTCCGACTTGGCCTCAGTGAGCGGCTATTTGTTCGCTTACGAGATGGTAGACTATCTTCAAAAACAGCGTAATACCTATGATCCGGCCAGCGGCGAATTCATGATCCAGGAAGCCATGCAAAAAATGATCAAAGACGGCCATCATATCTATGGCTTAGAGATCAAAAATGGCGTTTATCATGACACTGGTAACCCGCTGGAATACCTCAAGACAGTTTTCAGCTTTGCCCTCAAGCGTGACGACATCGGCCCCGAACTCAAAGCATATCTGCGCCAGCAACTGGGTTCTTGACTGGACAATCAGTTAATTAGTTATATACTGAACATATGACTACCACCGACACAGTGCTGCTTATCATCTTGACCAGTTTGCTTAGCCTTTTCTTCCTTCTCTGTATAGCCCTGGTTATCAGTCTGCTTAAGCTATTGTCCGGCGTCCGCCGGGTGATTGAGCGGGCCGAAAGCGTCGTCGACTCTGTCGAGTCAGCCGCTGAGGTGCTTAAGGACACTCAGGGCCGCCTGGCTCTTTTCAAGCTGATCCGTAATATTATTAAGCTGACGCAGAAAAGGAGTGACAAAAAGTAATGGGCAGAAAAGATCGTCAACGTGAGAACCTCAAAAGAATCGCTATCGGCAGCACTGTAGCCGCCGCGGCTGGTTACTTGGCCGGCGTCTTGACAGCGCCTAAGAGCGGCAAGCAAACCCGCGCCGACATCAAGAGCGCTGCCGATAGCAGCCGAGTCCAGGCCGAAAAAGACCTCAAACGCCTCCACACCGAACTAGACAAAGTTATCAAAGACGCCAAAGCCGGCAGCGGCAAGCTCAGCGCCAAAGCCCAAAAAGAACTGGCCGAACTGGTTGAAAAAGCCAAAGATACCAAGGAAAAAACCCGCGAAGTCATCAGCGCCATCCACGAAGGCGATGCCGAAGACAAGGACCTGGCCAGGGCAGTCAAGAACGCCAACACGGCCCTCAAGCACTTGCGCAATTACCTCAAGAAATAGCCGGACCCCATTCACGGCTTCACGATCGGTCTTCGCCGCCCCGCCGGTCGGTGATATAATTTAAACTGATACGTAAAGCTCTTGAGGGATATTTTGGCCAAAAAAAAGACCGCGCTCGGCGCCGATGATTACGTGCATCTGCACAACCATACCCAGTACAGTTTGCTGGACGGCTTGACCAAAGTGCCGGCTCTAATGAAACACGTCAAGGACAGCGGCATGACGGCCGTGGCCATAACCGACCATGGCACGCTTAGCGGCGCGATTGAATTTTACAAAGAGGCCAAAGCCAACGACATCAAACCGATTATCGGCATAGAGGCTTACGTGGCGGCCCGTACTCTCTACGATAAAGAACCGGTCAAGGACAAGCAGTACTATCACCTGATACTGCTAGCTATGAACCGCGAAGGCTACCAGAACTTGATGGCCCTGTCGACGATCGCCAATCTGGAAGGTTTTTATTATAAGCCGCGGATCGACCGTTCGATTCTCGAAAAGCACAACGAAGGCCTGATTTGCCTCAGCGGCTGCGCCAGCGGCGAGATCGGCGACGCCCTGCGACAGGGCCAATACGATCAGGCTAAACAGATCGCCCAGTGGTATAAGCAGACTTTCGGCGACCGCTATTACCTGGAAATCCAGGATCACGGCCACCCTGACCATCCGGGCCACTGGACCGAGCAAAAAGCCATCAACGACCAGTTAATCCGCCTTAGCAAAGAGCTTGATATACCTTGTGTCGTAACCTGTGACGCACATTACTTGAAACACGAAGACCAGGAAGCCCACGAGATATTGCTCTGCGTCCAAACCGGCTCGTTCCTGAGCGACGAGAAGCGCATGACCCTAAAAGACTTCGACCTGCACGTCAACAAACCCGAGGAAGTGATCGAGCGTTGGGGCGACGAACATCCGGATTTCATTACCAATACCCGTGCCATAGCCGACCGTTGCGACCTGACCATCGAACTCGGCAAAATACTTATTCCGAAGTTCCCGGTACCCAAAGGTGAAACCGAAAGGTCATATCTAGAAAAACTGCTTTATAGAGGCCTAGCTTGGCGCTATTGCGAAATTCCGGAAGCCGAAACCCAAAAGCTATCAATTGCCGAGGCCAAGAAAAAGCTATCCAAAGAAGTCCTCGAGCGCGCCGAGTACGAGCAGGGAGTTATCGAAAGCATGGGTTTCAACGGCTATTTCCTAATCATCGCCGACTTCATGAACTGGGGCAAAAACCAGGGTATAGTGTTCGGGCCGGGCCGGGGCAGCGCGGCCAGTTCGATCATTGCCTACGCCCTTAAGATCACTGAGATAGACCCGATGCTTTATGACTTGCTGTTTGAGCGTTTCCTGAACCCCGACCGTATCAGCATGCCCGACGTGGATATTGATATCCAGGATAGCCGCCGCGAAGAAGTCATCCAGTATTGCGTCAATAAGTATGGCAAGGAACGGGTGGCCAATATCGTAACGTTTGGCCGGATGGCTGCCCGTAACGCCGTCCGTGACGTCTCGCGAGTTTTGCAGGTTCCCTATGCCGAAGCCGACCGCCTGGCTAAGATGATTCCGCCACCCGTCCAGGGCCGCCACATCCCATTGGCGACTTCGCTACGCAATGACCGCGAGCTCAAGCATGAATACGAAACGAACGAAACAGCCAAAAGGGTGTTCGACCTGGCCGTCCAAATGGAAGGCACCATACGCTCACATGGCGTCCATGCCGCCGGCGTTGTCATAGCCCCTGAGGACATCGTGTATTACACGCCGCTCGAAATGGCCCAAAAGGGCGTCATAGCGACCCAATATTCAATGGGCCCGATCGAGGAGCTGGGACTGCTTAAGATGGACTTCCTGGGGCTTTCAAACCTGACGACTATCAATAACGCCCTTCGTATCATTAAGCGCGTTTACGGCGAATCAATAGATATAAATAATATCCCGCTCGATGATACCCAGACATATGAACTGTTTCAACGCGCCGATACGACCGGTGTTTTCCAGTTTGAATCAGCCGGTATGAAACGCTACCTTAAGGATCTGAAGCCGACGGTTTTTGACGATCTTATAGCCATGAACGCCCTGTACCGTCCGGGTCCAATGCAGTTCATCGAAGATTTCATCGACCGTAAACATGGCCGCAAGAAGACCGTTTACGAGCACCCCGGCTTGCAGGCCGCGCTCCAAAGCACCTATGGAGTGCTGGTTTACCAGGAACAGTTCATGCAAATCAGTAAAGAAATGTGCGGGTTTACCGGCGGCCAGGCCGATACGCTTCGTAAAGCCATCGGCAAAAAACAGCGTGACACCATGGCCAAAATGAAGACGGCCTTCGTCGAAGGCATGGTTACTCATAGCGGAGTCCAAAAAAGTTTCGCTGAAAAATTCTGGGTCCGTATGGAAGCCTTCGCCGACTACGGCTTCAATAAGGTGCACGCGGCATGCTATGCCACTATCGCCTACCAGACCGCTTACCTGAAGGCCCACTACCCGGCGGCTTTTATGGCCGCCCTGATGAGCAGTGATTATGATGACACCGACCGCCTGGCGATCGAGATTACGGAATGCAAGCACATGGGCCTGACCGTGCTGCCGCCTGACGTAAACGAATCATTTGTCGAATTCTCGGTGGTGCCTGATAGCCAGCAGATCCGTTTCGGCCTAACGGCGGTTAAAAACGTTGGCACCGGTGTCGTCGAGGAAATACTGCGCGCCCGCCAGGAGAGCAATTTTACCAGTCTCGAGGATTTTTTAAGCCGGGTCAACAGCCGTGTGGCCAACCGCAAGGCGCTGGAAAGCCTGATCAAGGCCGGCGCTTTCGATCGCTTCGGCGACCGGTCTCTTTTGCTGCATAATCTCGATTTGATGATGGCCTTCTCCAATCGCTTGCAGAAGCAGGCCAGCAGCGGGCAAACCGACATTTTCGGCGACCAGCTTGATGCCGCGTTGCCCAAGGCCAAGCTGGAGCTACAACCGGCCGCGACGATTATCAGTAATCATGAGCAACTATTGTGGGAACGCGAATTGTTAGGTCTTTACCTTAGCCAGCACCCCTTGGAAATGTTCGAAACCATCCTCAGCGAGCAAACCGTGCCGCTTAATGCCATTACTGCCGACCATGACGGTAAACAGATCAGTATCGGCGGTGCCATCTCTGACTTCCGGGAAATCACGACCAAAAACGGCCAGCGCATGGCTTTCGTTAAACTCGAAGACCGCTTTGGCGAAATAGAAATCATCCTGTTTCCTAACAGCTACCAGCAAACCGTCGGCCTCTGGGAGCGTGACCGGGTGGTATTGGTCCGCGGCAAAGTCAACGCCCGCGACCGCGACGGCAATAGCTCCGGTGAAGTCAAAATAACCGTTGACGATGCCCGCGAAATCACGGCCGAGCAGGCAGCCGCCTACGAGGCGACCGGCAAGAAACCCAAGACGCCTAAGGCCCGTACCGCGAAACCGGCTTCTCCGACCGGCGTCAGTCATGTCGCGACAGATGAGAAATTACTGCCTGAGAGGGTCTATGTAAGGCTGATTAATACCCAAGACCAGCAAATGTTACTTTCGCTCAAACAAACGATTGACCTGCACCAGGGCGAAACCGAAGTTATCCTGGTCCTTGGCGAAGCTACTTCTAAGCAGGCAATCAAGCTTCCGGTTGGTATCGACCGGTCCAGCGACGGCTTGACCAAACTTCAGAAACTGGTCGGACCCGACAATCTCGTCGTGCAGTAAGATCTTATAATTATGTGATGGTTCGGGTCAGGATAACACCCGATGTCAGCACCAGAACCAGCACAACGTCGAACCAAAGATGGCTCACCGCGAATGCCTCGCCGCGCGTGAGCGCTCGCCGGACACGATACCAATGACGGAACGTGAAGACTGCCGCGGCTACTGCTGTGACAATGACAACGGCACTCAGGCTCCAAGAAGCATGGTTAGTCAAAACCGCTATGCGCGTCGAAGCTGCCGGCCCGTTGGCCGTAAATGTATCTGAAAGGCCGAAACCGCTGCTATAAAGCGACCTGTTAACCGCGACACCGGCACCGACAATCGCCAACATCGGCAGGTAAGGCCAGTAAGTCTTGAGATAGCCGGGGCTGTGCCGATGGTGGTGGGCCTGGCGTTTCTTATGATGGACGGTTGGTCTTGGTTTGGTTGCTAGAGCCATTTGTTTATCTTAATTTAACCCTTTAATTATACCACAGCACCAGTTATGGCTTGGCGAACCGCAAGTGGTAGAGGGCCATCGCCGCGGCCTGGACGACGTTAAAAGATTCTTTGCGGCCGAACATCGGGATCTCGAGGATTAGGTCGCAGGCGGCCAGGATTTCCGGTTCGAGGCCCTCGACTTCACGGCCGACTATCAGGGCCAGCTTATCTGGCGGGTCATAATCGGGCAATTTAACGGATCCCGCAGCTTGCTCCAGGGCGGCGATTACGAAAGCCTGCTTCTTGAGGTCAGCCAGGACGGTGTCAAGATCGGCCTGATGTTGCCACTCGATTAACTTTTCGGCGCCAAGCGCGGTTTTGATAATCTGGCGGTCAATCTTTTGGGCCAGGTGGGGCAAACGCTCGTCTCCGTCGTGCTCGGGGTAGGGCGTATAACCTGTCAAATAGACTCTCTCCACGCCCAGCCCTTCGCAGGTCCGCAGCAGCGATCCAACGTTATGGGTGCTCCGCAAATTATGGGCTATCAGGACTAATCTTCTCATTAGGAATAAATATACAGCATTGGCTCTTGGCTACGCTTATGCTTTATACTGGAAACATATGAGCCAAGACGCGCGCTTTGACGAAGAACAAGCTACTGAACGCCGTGCCCGCGTATTGGGTTTGGACTACTTCGACACCTCAGACCCGGGCGAAAAAGTCCTATATAAGGAGATATTGACGGTACCGGAGCTTTACAGGTTGAGACTCATTCCCTTGACGGCTGACCGGAGTAATATACTGTTCGGCGTCACGACGACTACTTCCCAGCAGACAATGTCCGACGTGGAAAAGCATTTTGCCGACCAAAAGGTCGTTTTCGCTATTATTTCCGACACCGGCTACCGCGAATATATGCAGTTATATGATCCGCCCGACAAAGTCGTTTATCAGGATATAGCGCTGAACCAGACGGATGATAATGAATTGGTCGGCCAGATTTCCGACATGCTCCAGCAGGTGAGGGCCGATGACATGCTGGCCTACCTGGTGGCCCAGGCCCACAACCTGAACGCTTCGGATATTCACATCGAAACCCAGGTTGACGACGTCCGGATTCGTTTCCGGATCGACGGCGTGCTGCATCCTATCGCCCGGTTGCAACCGGACAAGTATCATACGCTGATTTCGGCCATCGCCAGCGCCGGTAACGTTTCGACCGGTGTTAATGAAGCCCAGCAGGGGCACATCGCCCAAAAGGTCAAAATGGCTGACGGTAAGGAAGTCGATGTCAACGTGCGCCTAGAAACCGTGCCGACAATCAACGGCATGGACGCCGTAATGCGCCTGTTCAACATGGACGCGAGCATGTATACCTTGGACCGCCTTGGCTTGTCGCCTGCCGAACGCCAGATCGTCGACGGTATTATCGCTAAACCCACCGGCCTGGTGATGGTAGTCGGGCCGACCGGCTCGGGCAAGACTACCACCTTGTATTCCATGTTGAACTCTCTCAACACCGAAGAGCGCAAGATCATTACGATTGAGGACCCGGTAGAGTACCAATTCCCCGGTGTGACGCAGATTTCAGTCAGCTCGAGTGAGGCCGGTAACGACGATAGTTTCGCCAGTAAATTGCGGGCCGTACTGCGGCTCGACCCGGACATCGTCATGGTTGGCGAGATCCGCGACATGGATACTGCCCGGACGGCTTTGCAGGCAGCGCTTACCGGACACCTGGTACTAGCGACGTTTCACGCCGGTTCGGCGGCCGCTGCCTTGACCCGTATTTCTGACATTATCGGTGAGAATCCTCTGTTCGTTTCAGCCATTCGGTTAGTTATGGCCCAGCGCCTGATACGGCGTCTTGATGACAGCACCAAACAGGCCTATACGCCTTCGGACGCTGACTGGAAACGCATCAATGACGTCCTGGCCACTTTGCCTGAAGGCTTCGAGCACCCCAATCTCGACGGGCTGCAACTCTACAAAGCCGGGAGTTCAGAAGCCAACCCTTACGGCTACCAAGGCCAGCTGGCCATCCGCGAACAGTTCACTATGAGCGACGCCCTGCGCCATCTGTTGGAGAGTCCCAAAACCAGCGTCTCGACCCAAAACATCGAAGACGCCGCCCGCGCCTCGGGCATGCTGACTATGGACCAGGATGGCATTCTAAAAGTCATTGCCGGTGAAACGACCCTCGACGAACTCTCCCGCACCATCGGCTAAAAGTCTTGCGCCAGAGGGGTAAATCGTGTACAATTGACCGGATATGCAGAGCGTGCTCCAGAAAATTAATGACCGATACAAGAAAAAAGCCGTCGTTGATGTCCGCAGCGGTGACACTGTCAAAGTGCACCAAAAAATCCGTGAAGGCAACAAGGAACGTATCCAGATCTTCCAGGGACTGGTTATTCGTACTGACAACCGCGGCAGCCACACCAGCCGGATCACCGTCCGCCGGATTGCCAGCGGCGTCGGCGTCGAGAAGAGTTTCCTGCTTCACAGCCCGCTAGTTGTCCAGGTAGAAGTCACCAAGCGCAGCAAAGTCCGCCGCAATTATCTCAGCTACATGCGCCAGCGTACTGGCAAATCAGCCCGCATGACCGGCGTTGACTTTGACCGCGAAGCCGTTAACTCAGTCCATGACGAAGCTGCCGAAGCCGAAGAAGCCAAGCTCCACGAAGCCAAAGCCGCCGCCGTCCAAGCCCGGCACGACGAAGCCGAAGCCAAGTCCGACTAATCTTCCACGTAAATCCGTTTAGTTTTCAGGTCCTGCCAACGCCCGTATTGCTACTTTTGGCAGTTTCGTGGCTTGCGCGATTAAAAGAGCCGAGCTTTCCAGGGCGTCATCATTATCCGGAGCACGCATAGTAATGGCCTGGCCGGTTATTAGATAGCGATCTTCTTGATCGAGCTTAGCAAGAGTTGATTTGACCGGCCCAACAGATAATTTTCCTTCTGGAGCCGTTGATCCTAGCATCTGCCTGGCTGTGGCAAGGACAGGATCGGAACCCATATGCCAGAGGTGCACGTACAAGTACGCTGATAACACTCTGTCATACTGCTTGCCGTTCGTTGACGCGCTTAAATCTACGGCGTTAGCCGGCAAAAGCGTGAGATTAGGCGGGGAGTCAGCTCGCATCCGGTCATATACTTCCTCATTGCGGTAAAAAAGGTCGGCGCTTGTCCATCGAATATCGGGACGCAGTCGGCAAACATCTACGCCCAAAGGCGAAACCCCGGCACCCACGTCGAGCACTTCAGCATTTTCCGAGAGATCGGCGGCAAAAGCTTTTAAATGCGGAAACCCGTAAAATAGCGCCAGTTTACCGCTGGCATAGCCGCTCACAGGAACACTTAATTGTTTACCACCCAACTCCCAATCCTGGGTCCGAAGTAGAAAGTCAGTGTAAGCCTGGGGCCGTTGCGGCTCCGGTGACCTTGGTGTTGACATATCATAAGCGCCAGCCATATTATAC
>DASRLG010000002.1:0-6462 GCA_035648575.1 Candidatus Dormiibacterota bacterium | reverse complement strand
AGCGAAAAACTGTGCGGATGGGGACGGTCATGGGCAGCCGGGTGGCCCTGGTGATTCTGGGACTCGGGATGATCTGGTGGAAATTGATAGCCGTTCGGCGGATAATTATCCATAATTTACCTTTCTTGTCGTGCGACTTACTATACACTCGCTTAAGCGGCAGCACAAGGATGTCAAAGCTCCTCGATCAGCCCGATGATATCATCGGGACTGTTAGCCAGAGCGGTCGGTTTCAATCTGGTCAAACTGGCCGGCCGGGCGAAGCCCCAAGTAACCGCGATAACCGGCAGTTTGATAGCTTGGGCAGCCTGGACGTCGCGCAGTTCGTCGCCTATATAAACGGAATCTTTTGCCTCCAAGTGTTGCTCGCGCAGCAGCTGCCGCAGCGCCGACGCCTTGCCAAACATCCCGACGCCGCCGTAAATTTCCAAAAAATAAGTGTGCAAATTATGATGGTGCAAGAAAGCCCGAACGGTCTTAACACTGTTACTGCTGACGATAAACAACTCGTGGCCTTCGGCATGGAGCTTCTCGATAATTTCCGCCATGTTGCCGAACGGTTTCAGCCGGTTGATAGAATCCCCCATCTGCCGCCGGCCTTTGAAAAACAGCCCCGGCAGCCGCAACCAACTATGACCCAAATGCCGCGCCATGGCCGCCATCGACAGTTCGCGCAGGTCCTCTTTCCTAATACCGCTGGATGGCTTGCCTTTGGCCTCGGCCATCAAAAACTCGGCCACGTAGTCGAAACTATCGGCAATCGTCCCGTCGAAATCAAAAATAATGGCGGCCATCCCCTACAGTGTACAATAAGCTCATGACTAACATTGCGACATTAGGCGGTGGCTGCTATTGGTGCCTGGAGGCCTTTTACCAACGGGTTAAAGGTGTCGAGACGGTAATGTCCGGTTACAGCGGTGGCCATGTCGACAACCCCACGACCGACAGGGTTTACATGGGTAATACCGGCCATGCTGAAGTCGTCCAGGTAACTTTTGATCCCAAAATAATCAGTTACCACGAGCTGCTAGAGATATTTTTCGTCATGCATAATCCGACTACTTTGAACCGTCAAGATCATGACGTTGGCGACGAGTATCGTTCAATCATCTTATATCACGATGATCAACAAAAACAGGTCGCGGAGGAAACAGCCAAAAACTTTGCCGCCGACCTATGGCCTGATCCGATCGTTACTCAGATTGTGCCTTTTGAAAAGTTCTGGCCAGCCGACGAGTACATGCAGAATTTCTATAATAACAACCCCAATGTCGGCTACTGCCAAGTGATCATCGATCCCAAAATCCAAAAACTCCGCCAAAAATTCGCCGCCAAACTCAAGTAACAGCTTGTTTAAAAAGACGAGCTACTCGGTGACCTGGACGTCGCGCCAGAAAGCGACGTAGTTGGAGAAGTCCTTCTTGACGGTGTCGATGGCGCTTGGTTTAGGCTCGGGGTAGCTCCAGGCGTTATCCGCGCTCCAGTTGTCGTCTTGGCCGACATCGAAGTATTGGCAGACGCCTTTCCAGGGACAGGTATAAGGCGTGTCGCTTTTGCGCAAATATTCCTGTTTTACGCTACTAGGGGGGAAATACCAGTTTTGTTCGATATAAATTAAATCAGCCTTGTCGGCTTCGGCGATGACGATGTCGTTCCAGATGGCTTTCATAGTTGCCTCCTTTGTTTAAATATTCTTGATAAACGAGATGACTGACAAAACCAGTACCAGCAGGCCAAGCGCCCGGCGGAAATAGTTTGCGCCCCTGAAGACTTCCAACAGCGACCAGGTAATCAGAGAAATCGAACCGAGCCAGGAAAAAACATCGGCCGTCCGCCCACCAATCAGCAAGGATATGACAGTCAGCACCGCCCAGCCTATCAGCGGAATATTCGGCCACTGCCAGATCACGACGTTGCCCTGGCGGTCTTTCCAAGTCCTGTCCCAGAGGCTGCGGTTGGTGTTACGGTCTTGTTTCTGCGTAACGTGTATCTGTCCTGTCGTCATGTCATTACAGTATACGATATTCGGACGCCCAGTGCCTGGATTCCAGGTCTAATCCTGTGCATAATTTGTTGCAAAGTTTACATAATCAGCATACATTTATCTCAGTAAGCTTTAAGGTTGGATAAATTATAGGAGGTAAAATGAGCTCTCTACTATCATTAGAAAAGAACCTGGACGATATATTCGTCAAAAAAGCCCCGCCGTTGCCGGCCGGTGGCAAAAAGGCGCTGGTGGAATACCTGCCCTGGATTAACCTGGTACTTGGGCTATTGGCTTTGCTCGTGATCTACGGTTTGTGGCACTGGGCGCACGTAGCTAACGGACTCATCAACTACGCCAACAGCCTGAGCGCGGCTTACGGCGGTCCGGCGGTCTCGACCGGCCGTATGGGCTTCGGGATCTGGCTGGGCCTTATCGTGTTAGCCGCTGAAGCGCTGCTTTACATAGCCGCCTTTCCGGCTACCCGCGACCGCAAGAAATCGGGTTGGAACCTGATGTTCTACGCCCTGTTGCTTAACGTGGTTTACGGCGTGGTAATCGCCTTCAGCAGCTACGGCGGCGTCGGCAGTTTGATCAGCACGCTGATCGGTTCGGCCGTTGGTTTGTACCTGTTATTCCAGATTCGTTCCAGCTATAGCAAAGCGCCGGCTGCTAAGAAATCGGCCTGAGCTTTTACTCCAGTTCGCGGATTTTGTCGTGGTCTAGCCCGTAGTAATGGGCAATTTCGTGCCACAGCGTGTGTTTGATCTGTTCTTTTAGCTCTGGCGGCGTGTTGGCGTGGTATTGCAGTGGCAGTTTAAATAGCGTGATTTTGTCCGGCAGCAGCCGGGTCAGGCCCTGGCGCTGACTGAGCGGTGTCCCCTCGTACAAACCCAGCAAAGTCTGGTCATGCCTTAGCTGCAGCGTTTGCCGCTGGTCTGGCGTCGGCTGGTCTTCATAGAGGATGGCGACATTCTTAATATTCTTGACGTGCTCGCCCGGCAGCTCGCCGAGCGCCTCGTCAATTAGGCGCTGAAACTCTTCGTCAGTTACTTGTATCATCCGTTAATTGCCAAGCTTGAGGTCGGGGTAGATGGTCTTGGTGGTTTCGTCGATTTCATGGCGCATATGCGGAAAAGGCACGCCTTCACGGGCGCTAACACCTTCGAAAATCCAAAAAAACCGTTCACTGAAACCTAATCCGCAAGCCGGCGGCATGCCGTATTCCAACATTTCGACGTAATCGATATCCAGCATCATGGCCTCGTCGTCGCCGGCGTCGCGCATGGCCTGCTGCTCGGTGAAACGGCGAAGCTGATCAAGCGGGTCATTAAGCTCGGAGAAACCGTTGCAGACTTCGCTGCCGGCGATAACGGCCTGGAAGCGCTGCGACGTTTCGGGTCGGTCAGGGTTGGTCTTGGACAGCGGGCTGATGAAAGTCGGGGCGTTGACCAGCCAGACGGGACCGGCAATGTCTTTGCGGATGTTCTTCCAGAGCTTGTCGATGCCGCGGGCTTTGTTTTCGGTCTGTTCGACTTCCAGTTTGTGGTCGGCCAGAGCCTTTTTGACATCCTCGAGCGAGCAATTAAACGGATCGATTTGGTAGTGTTTTTGCAAAGCTTCGGCGTAATCCAGCTCTTCCCAATCCTTGGCCAAATCGATTTCGAACTTGCCGAGTTTGAACTGCAAAGTGCCGAACGCCTCCTTGATAATGTGCCTGAACATCTCGGTCTGTAATTTCATGCCGTCACGCCAATCGGCGTAAGCCCAGTACCATTCCATGGCCACGTGCTCTGGCAAATGCTCATCGGAGTAATTCTCGTTGCGGAAACGCGGCCCGATGTCATAAACCTTTTCGAAACCGGCCCCGATCAGCCTCTTAAGCGGCAGCTCATGACTGATGCGCAGGTAGAAATCCTGGTCCAAGGCGTCCATATGGGTAACAAACGGCGTGGCGTCGGCGCCGCCGGTGGTGTGCTCCAGCACCGGGACGTTGATTTCGACGAAATCCTGGCGGTTGAGGAAGTCGCGCGTCGCCTGCCAGAACTTGCTCCGCCGCACGAAACGGTCGCGGACATCCAGGTTGACGTTCATGTCGACGTAACGACGGCGCAGGCGCTCCTCCTTGTTGGTGAAGCCTTCGCGGCTGACCGGCATCGGCCTGAGCGACTTGGCGAGCAATCTCAGCTCTTGGACCTCGACCGATATTTCGCCGGTCTGGGTCTTGATGACCGTGCCATGCGCTTCAATGAAATCACCGCTGTCGAGCAGAGGCAACTGGTCGAAACCAAGCTGGCTTTTGACGGCCTCCAGACCAGCGACTTTGTCCTGGCCGAGGAACAGTTGCACTTGCCCGCTCTGGTCGCGCAACACTATGAAAGCGATCTTGCCGAACTTGCGGATATTGACGATCCGGCCGACGACTGTGGCCTGCTGTCCCTCCAACTCGCCAAATTTCTCTACGATCTCCGCCAACACACGCGTCCGCTCGGCCTCAGCCGGATACGCGTTAACGCCAAGCTGCTTAAGCTCTTCCAACTTCCTGAGACGCTCGTCCCGCAATTCTTTTAGTGTCGCCATGATTGCTAATAGTATAGCCTAGAACTTTAATCCAGCCCACCACGAGTAGCCGCTAACTTTAGGAGATGCTGACGATTTTGTAGGCGCTGGTGTCGGTTGGGGTGACGATTTCTACGGTAGCGCCGACGGCTTGGCCGAGAAGGGCCTGGCCGATTGGTGATTCATCGCTGATTTTGCCGTTTAAGGGGTCGGCTTCGACAGTGCCGACGACTTGAAAGTCCTTGGCCTTGCCGCCCTGCCCTTTAAGTTTGACGACGGATCCCAGTTGAACCTTGCTGTCGCCGCGCGGTTTCTTGATGATTTCGACGTTCTGCAGGATGTTTTCGATCTCGGAGATGCGGGTTTCGTTGCGGTCCTGCTCGGCACGAGCGGACTGGTATTCGGCGTTTTCGGCCAGGTCGCCGAGTTCGCGGGCAGTCTTAATAGCGTCGGCAATGCCGGTGCGCTTAGCGATCAAAGCGTCAAGTTCGGTTTGTAGTTCATTGACGCCCGCTTGGGTCAATCGAAATAACTTCTTCATCGGTTTTCCCTCCTTAAAAATATCGGCCGTCACTTGTTCGGTAACATTATAACAGCGTTTAAGCGCTAATTCCTAGTGCCTTTGTCAGCTCATTCAGGCTAACCTGGTCCGCCTGCTCCGCCTGGCGGGCTTTGAGCTCGTAGCTGTTGCCGGCAACGGTTTTGCCGCTGATAACCACCCTGTACGGTATGCCTAACAAATCGGCGTCGGCGAATTTCTCGCCCGGCCGTGTGTCACGGTCATCATATAGTACCTCAACCCCGGAAGCTGTCAAGCGTTCATATAGTTCATCGGCCTGCTTAACGACCTCATCGGCATCGCCCAGGCGCGCCAAATACACCTTGGCCGGAGCCACGGCTTCGGGCCACACCAGACCCTTGTCGTCGGCGAATTTCTCAGCGATAACGCCCATGACACGGGTAATCCCAATACCATACGAACCGAGATGGATGAATTGCCTTTCGCCGGCCTCGTTAGTGAACGTAAAGTTCATCTTTTCACTTTTGTCAGTGCCAAAATTAAAGATATTGCCGACTTCGCTGCTTTTGACCTCTTCTAACTCGTCACGCTGAATACCTAGCTGTTTGAGGCTGTCTTCGTTTAAAACTTCCTCGTTGATAGCGATATTTTTACCGCGGTGCAGATAAATTACATCCTCGCCGGTTTCGCAAACCGTCTGGAATTCATGGCTAAACTGCGTGAAGGCCCCGCCGCTGGCAAAAGTCACGTAGGTATCTTTGCCAAGGCCGACACGGTCATAGACCCTCTTGTAGGCCTCGATCACGGAATTATAATAGGCGTCGTGCTGGGCGGCGCCAGTCGTCAAAGAATACATATCTTTCATGACGAATTCGCGGCCGCGCATGATGCCGCTCTTGGCCCTGAGTTCGTTACGCAGCTTGGTCTGGAACTGGTAGACGCTGACGGGCAGGTCTTTGTAGCTGCTGACGTACTGTTTCATGGTCTCCACGATCGGCTCTTCGTGCGACCAGGCCAGGCCGATGTCGGCTCCATCTTTGAGCTTGGTCTTAAACCACACGTCAACCGCCTCGTCATCCCAACGGCCGGTAGTTTCCCAGATTTCCTGGGGCTGCAAGTTGGTCATGATCAGCTCTTGGCCGTCGACGGCGTTCATCTCTTCGCGGACGATCTGTTTGATGTTTTCGAGTACTTTGAGACCGAGCGGCAAATAGCTATAAACACCGGCCATTTCCTTATGGATGAAACCGGCTTGAATTAACAATTGGGCGTTACGCGCCGTTTCGTTGGCCGGAACGTTTTTGCTGGTTTTGGTGAATAGTTGCGACAAACGCATGTATTTTCTCCTAGCGGTTAATAGTTATTGTAACATCCTGGATCGGTGTTGCCTGCTACGTTA
>DASRLG010000001.1:0-19730 GCA_035648575.1 Candidatus Dormiibacterota bacterium | reverse complement strand
AGTAAATAGAGGCCTTTAAGGTCCCGTCGTCTAATGGTTAGGACACCAGGTTTTCATCCTGGCAATCGGAGTTCGATTCTCCGCGGGATCACCAGCAGCAATCAACTTTTCCGGGTGGGCATCATGCGACAGACAGCTACGGCACCGAAAGTGCCACTCAAACAGTTTAAGCGGACGAAGATTATCGTCACCGTCGGACCTTCGTGTGACACTTACGAAGCTATTTTGGCGTTGATTAAGGCCGGAGCCAATGGTATTCGGCTTAATTTCAGCCATGGTACGACCGAAGAGCGGACGCGACAGATCAAATGGATCCGCCAGGCCAGTCAGGAATATGGCAAGCCGGTGGCTATTATCCAGGATTTGCAGGGGCCGAAGATCCGGTTGGGGGACTTCGACGGGATCGTTAACGTTAGCAAGGGGCAGGGGCTGAGTTTCCAATATAAGGCTGATTACGCGGCCAGCGGCCATTTGCCGACGCAGTATGACCTTAGTAAGAAAGTGAAGCGCGGCGAGCGGATTTACCTTTACGACGGCAAAATACACGCTACCGTTACCAGCGTGCGCGAGGGCGTGGTTCATACCGAGGCCGGGAACGACGGCATTCTTATCAAGCGCAAAGGTATGAACCTGCCGGACACCGACTTCGGCGGCGATATTATTACGGCTAAGGACCGGGCGGACCTGGTTTACGGCTCTTCCCAGGATATTGATTACGTGGCCTTGAGTTTCGTACAGACGGCAGATGACATTATCAACCTCAGGAACCTGTTAAAAGACATGAATAGCAGCGCCAAAATCATCGCCAAGATCGAGACCAGCGCCGCCGTCGCTAATATCGAGGACATCGTACTGGAGAGTGACGCCGTGATGATCGCCCGCGGCGACCTGGCAGTCGAAACGCCGGCCGAGAGCGTGCCGATCGTCCAGCGCCAGATTATCGGTCTGGGTTTGCGTTACGCCACGCCGACGATTGTCGCCACCCAGATGCTAGCCAGCATGAACGAATCGCCGGAGCCGACACGGGCCGAAGTTTCGGATATCGCTACCGCTGTCGTAGTGGGAGCTGATTGCGTTATGCTGAGCGACGAAACGGCCAGTGGCAAATATCCGCTGGAGGCCGTGGAGACCATGAAACGGGTAATTCGCTACACCGAAAGCCACTTACCGCTAAAAGTCAGCTTCCCGGACAACGAAGACCATAGCCGCCAGGCCGCCATCAGCGCTGCTGTCCTGAACCTCGCCGAAAACATAGATGCCGTAGCGGTCGTCGCCGAAACCAAATCCGGCGCCACAGCCCTGCAAATAGCTTCCCATCGCTCGACCATACCGCTAATCGCGGTCACCAGCGACAAGCGCACGGCGCAGCAATTATCCGTGGTTTACGGCACCAAAAGCTACGTCCGCCCGGCTGATGCCCTAGCCGCCGCCAAACTGACTGACTGGCTGCTCAAAGCCAAGGTTTTGCGCAAAGGCGACATAGTTGTCACCGCTTCCGGGCGCTATCCCGGCGTGGTCGGTACTACTGACACTATCAAAGTCCGCATGCTAGAATGAAACTGATAAATGTTTACCAAACAGACAATCAAGGATATCGATTTAAGGGGTAAAACCGTCTTTCTGCGGGCCGACTACAACGTGCCGGTGGAAGACGGCAAAATCACTGACGATTATCGCATCAAACAATCCTTGCCGACGGTACAGTACCTGTTAAGCCAGGACATCAAGCTGATTATTTGCTCCCACTTGGGCCGCCCGGAGGGCTATGATGCCAGTTTGAGCCTGGCTCCGGTTGCCAAGCGGCTGGGCCAATTGCTTGATAGGCCGGTGGAGTTCGTACCTGATTGCGTCGGTGAAGCGGTGGAGCAGGCGGCCGCCAACCTGCAAACCGGCGGTGTATTGATGCTTGAAAACGTTCGTTTTCATCCTGAAGAGAAAGCTAACGATGATCATTTCGCCAGGCAGCTGGCTGGTTTGGCCGAAGTTTATGTTAATGATTCGTTCGGCGTTGACCATCGGGCCGACGCCAGCCTCGAGGGCATAACCCACCATCTTCCCAGCGTGGCCGGCCTGCTGCTCGAAAAAGAGATGAATATCCTGACCCACGTCATGCAGCAACCCGAACGGCCGCTCATGGCCATCATCGGCGGCGCCAAGATCGCTGACAAACTTGACGTTATGCAGCGGTTCATTGAAATCGCCGATATTATAGCCGTCGGCGGGGCGATGGCTAATACTTTTCTAGTGGCCGACGGCGTGCATGTGGGCGAGAGCCTGTATGACAAGGCCGAAGTCGAAGTCGCCAAGGATATTCTGCGCAAAGCCGCCGAAGAATCCAAGAAACGGCCATTCGCTTTCATCGTGCCGCGCGACGTCGTGGTCGCCGACAAAATCGACAAGGCGGCCCCGACGCGAATCGTCGAACTGACTAATCACGTCATAGCAGGTATCGAACACTATCCGGATCACGTGCCCGCGGCCGCCAGCCATATACACGCCCACGAAAAGATCCTTGATATTGGTCCGTTCAGCGCGGCGTTCATAGCCGGGGCGGCCCAGTTGGCCAGCACCGTCGTATGGAGTGGCACGATGGGCATCACGGAAACAATCGGTTTGCAGGGGCCGATCGGTCCGACGGCGCATGGCACCCAAACCGTTATCGAAGCTTTGATAGGCGGATTCGGCCATAAGCCGTTCACGGTCGTGGGCGGCGGCGATACCGTGGGTTATGTCCAGTCACGTAACCTGACAGCTGACTTTGACCATGTTTCAACCGGCGGCGGGGCCAGCCTGGAAGTACTGGCCGGGCATAAACTGCCGGCTGTCGAAGCCCTGCTTGACAAGAAATAGAGTACAATTAACATAAGCAGTATGAAACGTACCCTGATTATCGGTAACTGGAAGATGCACCTCGACCCGAAGGAGGCCGGCGTGCTGGTCAAACGTCTTGATGACCATATAGAGGTACACCGCGATATAGAGGTGGTGCTAGCACCGACTTTACTTGCTCTTCAATCGGTTAGCTTAGAGATCGACCACCATAAATTCCGGTTGGCGGCCCAGAACGCTTTTTATAAGGACGAGGGCGCGTACACCGGCGAAGTCAGCTTCACTATGCTCCGCGACATGGTTCATTACGTTATTGTCGGCCACTCCGAGCGGCGGATTTACTTCGGTGAAACACTGGAAACGGTGCGCGACAAAGTCCAGGCGGCCGCCCGCAACGACCTGATCCCGATTCTGTGCGTTGGCGAAACCAGCCAGGAGCGGGCTGCCGGCGAAACCCGCCAGCGGGTCCACGACCAAGTCGTAACCGCCTTGGCCAACCTGACCGCCGAAGAAGTCGAGAATATGGTTATCGCTTACGAACCGGTTTGGGCCATCAGCACGTCCGGCGGCGGTATAGCCAAACCCGATGATATCCAGAGAATCCTAAAGTTTATTCGTCATCAGGTTGGTGAATTATACGGCGAAGCGGCCGCTGATAAGCTACGCCTGCTCTACGGTGGCAGTGTCGATGGCGACACGGCTTCCGGCTATTTGGCGCTTGATGATTGCGACGGCACGCTGGTAGGCGGTGCCAGCCTGAATTACCAGCAGTTTTCGGCCATCGTCGAGTCTGCCCAACGCCTGAAACACCCAAAAGAAGCGAACGATGACTAAAATCAAAAAACCAGCCGGCGGCAAAGCCATTATAGACGTGGCTCATCCCGGTAAGTCAGCCCCCTCAGCCAATTCCAAATCGGTTATCATCGGTCACCGGCCATTGCTGAAGGACCCAATGATGGTTGACGAGACCGCTTCGCAAAGTGGTAACTCGGCTGACAGTTCGCTGGCCAGCGTTTCGAATAAATCCGGCGCGCAACCGTTGACGGCACCCTTGCTGGATCATGATAATAAGGCTGAAACAGACACCTCGCCGGAAGACTCCGCTTCGGCCGCGGAACCGACAGAAACCGCCAGCCCGGAGCCGACCGCCGAGGATAAGACGGGGGCTGATGATCCGTCCGAACTAAGCGATTCAATCTCGCCCGACCAGCCGCCGGAATCACCGGCAGCAACCGAATCAGTTGAAACTCCCGAAGAGCCGGTCGATAATGACGCCGCGCCTGCGCCCGATGATAATGGTTCCGTTGATGACCAGCCCAAGGCCGATAAGCCCGAACCGGAAACACCCGCGAAGCCCGACCAAGCGCCATCGGACGCGACCGAAGAAACCGAACCTAAGCCGGCCGAAGCGGACACCGGCGAAGCCACTCCCCAGTCAAAGGAAAAAGCCAAGCAGGCCGAAGTCGAGACCAACCAGGAAGCCCAACGCCAGGCTACCATCGACAAGCTGGCTGACAGCAAGAAGTACTATCTGCCTATAAACGCCGTTGAGAAACGGCGCTCCCGGCGTTTCGTGATTCTAGGCATTATTCTCAGCTTATTATTAATCGTGGCCTGGGCCGATATCGCCCTCGACGCCGGCCTGATCCATGTCAACGGTATTAAACCGGTGACTCATTTCTTCTCAAACTAAACAACAGTTCGGGGTCGCCATCTCTGTTAAAATAGTAAGGTGTTAGACGGACTTTTTGAGGGCTTGAACCCGGAGCAGCGGCGGGCGGTGGAAACGACTGAGGGACCGCTGTTGATTCAGGCCGGTGCCGGCTCCGGCAAGACCAAGACGCTGACCCATCGTATTGCTTACTTGATCGCTACGCACAAAGCCACGCCGTTTAATATCCTGGCCGTGACTTTTACCAACAAAGCCGCCAAAGAAATGCGCAACCGGGTTGCCGGGCTGCTGGGCGAGAACGCCGAGAACCGCGGGTTTATGCCTTATATGGGTACGTTTCACGGGATTTGCGTCAGGCTGCTTAGGCAGGATGGGGAAGCCGTCGGTATTCCGCGCAGTTTCGTGATTTTTGACGAATCCGACCGGCAGGCCGCGGTCAAACGGGCCAGTAAGCAGTTAATGATTGACGAAAAAGCCTTTCCGCCTCGTCTGATAAGCGGTCTGATCAGCAGTGCCAAGAACGAAATGCTGGCACCGGAAGAATACGCCGCTTCGGCCAGCACGCCGGCCCAACAGGCCGCGGCTAAGGTCTATCCGTCTTACGAGCGTTCGCTGAGGGAAGCTTCGGCGCTGGATTTCGACGACCTGATTAACCGGACGGCCCGGATGCTCAAGGCCAAACCGGAAATCCGCAAGAAGTGGCAGCTTCAGTTCAAATACATCATGATTGACGAGTACCAGGATACCAATGCCGCCCAATACCAATTGGTTAACATGTTAACTAATGAGCACAAGAATATCGCCGTCGTCGGCGATGATTGGCAGAGTATCTACAGTTGGCGAGGGGCCGACTTCCGTAACATCCTGAGGTTCGAAAAAGACTACAAGGATTGCACGATTATCAAGCTCGAGCAAAACTATCGCAGTACCAAGAATATCCTCGATGCCGCTCACGCCGTCATTACCAAAAACGCCCAGCGCAGCGACAAGAAACTGTGGACCGATTCCGGCGATGGCTTGCCCGTCCAATTATTACAAGTCGGCAGCGAACGATCCGAGGGAGAGGCTATAATCCGCCGGATCCGACTGGGCATTGACAGCGGCCGTCGGCATTATGGCGACTACGCCGTGCTATACCGTACTAACGCCCAGAGCCGGTCGATCGAAGAAGCTTTCGTGCATTACGGAGTGCCTTACCGCGTGGTTGGCGGCGTGCGTTTCTATGACCGCAAGGAGATTAAGGACATCATGGGTTATCTGCGGCTGATTTTTCAGCCCGAAGACCGGGTTAGCTTCGAGCGGGTCGTTAACGTGCCGGCCCGCGGTGTCGGCGCCAAGAGTTTACAGAACTTTTTCTCGTGGCAGCAGTCGGGGGGGCTTTCGCTGCTCCAGGCCCTGCGACAGGCTGGCGAATGTGATGATTTGACGCCTAAAGCCCGCCAGGCGCTGGGTGAACTGGGTGACATTCTGGATGCGTTGCGGGAAATCAGCCAGGACGCCAGCGTGGCGGGCTTGATTGATTCGCTGCTGCGCCGGATTGACTACTTGCATTACCTGGATGACGGTTCGCTGCAGGGTGAGGCTCGGCAGGAGAACGTTAAGGAGCTGTTGAGCGTGGCGCGCGAGTACCAGGAGGAGGGTTTGGCCGGCTTCTTAGAAGAAGTGGCGTTGGTTAGTGACCTGGACGGCGCGGATTTTAGCGGCGATGCCGTGACATTGATGACTTTGCATGCTGCCAAAGGCCTGGAATTCCCGGTGGTCTTCATGGCCGGGCTGGAAGAGTCGATTCTGCCGCATTCGCGGGCCTTATATGACCAGAGCGAAATGGAAGAGGAACGGCGATTGTGTTATGTCGGTATGACACGGGCGCGGCAGGAGCTTTATATGACCTATGCTTCGGGGCGGTTGTTGTATGGCGGGGTGCAGCATAATCCGCCTTCGCGCTTTTTGTCGGAGATTGATAGTGAATTTCAGTCGGTGAATGGGTTTGAGGATTCTGGCCGTGAGGCGTTGCCATCCTCCGGCCTAAATTACGGCCTACAGACGGCAATGTCTCAGGCCGCGCCAGCTTCTCCTGTTAATGAACCTAGGTACGTGCCGGATCTTAATGAGGGGGACGGGGTGCGGCATCAGGTTTTTGGGACGGGGACGGTTATGGAGATCGAAGGTGACACGGCCGTCGTTTATTTCAAAGGCAAGGGCACGCGCAAGCTCAATATCAGCTTCGCTCCCCTGGAAAAGATATAGTCCGGCTAGTGGCTGCCAGGTGCTTTTGCTACAATAAGGCAATCGGTTTCAGGCGTTACGGTGTTTTCTGAAAATTGCCTGGGCCGGCCTACTTATGCGCAGAAAAATTGAGAAACTACATCTGAAATTCGACCGTTACAGGAGGGTGCGGCTGCCCCGGCGGATCCGCAAGTTCAAGATTATGAGCCGACATCCGTTCGCCGTGCCGTTTATTACGGTCGGCGTGCTCCTGGTGCTGACAGCAGCCGGGTTCCTGGTGTTCAAATGGACCGTTAAGCCGGCCAGCAATGTTTACGTAGTGATCATTTCGCATGACGGGGTCGAGCAAACCGTGCCCAGCCGGGAGCCTACGGTCGGCACTTTGCTAGCCAAGCTTCACCTTACGCTTGGCCAGGGCGACGTTGTCGAACCGAGCCAGGCTACCCACATTAACCAGGACAAGTTCCGTATCAACATTTATCGGGCCGTGCCGGTCGAAATCGTTGACGGCGCGCAAAAAACCTTCACCTTTAGCGCTGCCACTACGCCGCGCGCCATTGCCAAGCAGGCCGGCCTCAATATCTACGCCGAAGACCAGTTGACCACCGCGCCGACAGCTAACTTCATAGGCCAACAGGCTATAGGCGAAACAGTGACTATTAAGCGCTCGGTACCAATCAGCCTGATCCTATATGGAACGCCAACAGTTACCCGAAGCCATTCCGACACTATCGGCGGTATGCTCGCCGAGAAACACATCGTGTTGCGTAACGGCGACACCGTGCAGCCAGACGCCAGTACCCCTGTAACCGCTAACCAGCAAATTTTCATCCTTCATAAAGGCACCAAGATAGCCACCTCGACCCAGCCGATACCGGCACCGGTCCAAACTATCGACGATGCCTCACTGACTGTCGGTACGACTGCTGTTCGACAGCAGGGTTCACCAGGCGTGCTACTCATCACGTATCAGGTAGACGAAAAAACCGGTGCTCAAATCCAGCTGCAATCGGTCCAGCTCCAGCCGCCGGTCACCGAAATCATTGCCCGCGGCACCGCGCCGGTACCGGCCACCAGTAACCTGTCAACCTGGCTGGCCAAACTTCGTGGTTGCGAATCAGGTGGTAATTACGCTGACAATACCGGTAACGGCTATTACGGTGCCTACCAATTCAGCGTCGGTACATGGAACAGCTTAAACACCGGCTATGCCACAGCTAATCTGGCGCCACCTGCCGTGCAGGATTCGGCTATCGTGAAAAACACCAATAGATCCGGCGCCGGACTGGCCGGCCAGAACCCCGGTTGTTATCGCAGCACCGGTATTTCGGCCTTCCCACCGAGCCAATAGGCGTTTGATTTATGACTGACCAGCCTTTTGCCAAGAAATCCCTGGGCCAGCATTGGCTGAATGACCGGGCCAGCTTGGAGGCCATGTGCGACGCGGCCGAGGTACAGGCTCAAGACACGGTTCTGGAAATCGGCCCCGGGCTGGGCAGCCTGACACAACTTTTAACAGAGAGAGCAGGGCAGGTGATTGCCGTCGAGTTTGACGAAAGGCTGGCCCGCGAATTGCCGCGACGGGTCGAGGCCGGTAATTTGCAGATCGTTAGCCAGGACATCATGCGTTTTGATTTCGGCAGCTTGCCGGCCGGCTACAAACTGGTTGCTAACATTCCTTATTATCTGACCAGCCATTTGATCCGGGTGCTCAGCGAGACTGCCAATCCGCCGTCAACCGCCGCCTTGCTGGTCCAGAAGGAAGTGGCCGAACGGGTGGCCGCCGGACCGGGCGATATGTCCATTCTCAGTAACACGACCCAGTTCTATTGGCAGGTCAGTTTAGGCCGCGTGGTGCCAGCCGAGCTCTTCACGCCACCGCCCAAGGTGAATTCGCAAATCCTGATCCTGTCGCGTCGCCCGGATCTGTTGTTTGAGGATGTAGAGCCCAAAGAGTTCTTCCGGATCGTGAAGGCCGGTTTCGCCCAACCGCGCAAGACATTGCTGAATAATCTCAGTGCCGGCTTCCAATACGGCCGCGATGAAGCCCAATCGGTCTGCGACCGGGCGTCGATTGATTCAAAGCGCCGGGCCCAAACGCTTAGCCTGGATGAATGGCACGCCCTTTATCGTTCGCTTCATACTTGATGTGTTAAGTATTGCGGATTAAACTGTAAACATGGGTCCGGCCAATGATCTCAATTATCTAATCCACCATCTGTCTGCCGTCATGGGCCGTCAGACCGAACAGGTGTTGCAGGAACAGCTCGGTATAGGTCTCAGCCAGTTCAAGATCCTGATGGTGCTGGAATGGAACCCCCGTGTCGGCCAGCGCGCCATCGCCGACTCGCTGGGCCAAAGCGAAGCCGCCATCAGCCGCCAGATCAAACTGCTAAAAGCCAAAAATCTCCTGGTCACCAAACAGGACCCCAACAACCGCCGCAAACACATAACCGCCCCGACGCCACTTGGTATGCAGATCACCGAAGCCGCCTCCGGCATCCTGCGCCGCAGTTTCGGACCCGACCTGGCCAGTCTCGGCGATGACCAGCTTAACCGCCTGACAGCCAGCCTACAGCAGCTTCACCGTGTCATCTGCCGGCCGGGTCGCACCGGCGCCTGCGACCACCAGCTTGGCCTCTGACGCCATCTAAACACTAGCTTTAAGGCTCTAAATATGCTACAATGATTATCCGTCACCGAGGTGACGTATTACGGGGCTGAATTTTAAGCTCGACGTTGGACTTTATCGGTTAGATCAGCAGGTCGCTTGTCAGCGTATAGGCAAAATCTGTAATTGCAAACCCAATTACTCGCGGACTGAAATCTGTTGCTAGTGTATTTGCTAACGCATTTGCACCTCGCGCAGACTTCGCTCTCGCAACAGCTTAAGTTAATCCTTAAGCCGTGCCGAACACGACGCCAGATAGTGCGAAGGCGCGCCATATTTTCTGGATGCTCGCGCTGAACTGTCCTAGCAGCGCGCTAAGACTTTGGACTGCGGTAATGGATTGTTTGTTCGTTTTGATACCCATTACCTAAGACACTAAAACGAACTATGCCTGTAGACGACTAACCAAATAAACTGACGGACGCGGGGGCAGTACCCGCCAGCTCCTCCAAAAACGCATCAGCATACGCTGGTGCTTTTTTATTGCTTTTCGGGTTCGTTGTGCTTATGATTTAGACAAAGTGTGAATAAAGGATTATCTATTAATGGGCAAGCTTGCTGACAATAAATTAGGTTTTAGCACGGTTGAGGTATTGCTGGCTTTGATTTTGGTGGCGATTATCGCTTTTATCGGGGTGTATGTTGCCCATAATAATAAGCCTGCTTCTTCGACAGTGCCGGCGCCGGCGAAAAGCCAAAAAATCACTCCTGCCAAGCTAACCTTAGCCCAGGCAGTTACCCAGTCGCAAGCGGTCTATGACGCGTACGAAAAGGACGTGCTAGACGGGCAGGTGTTGCAAGACATTAGCGCGTGGGCAAAAAATAACGTTCCTGCCGCCGAAGACCTGCAATTTATTAATGCCCACAAAACTTTATTTACTCCTTCATTTGTTAAAGCGGCTAATCAGTACCAAGCTACCAATACGTCTCCCCTAAATGATAATTTCATTGAGTGTACCAACGGGTATTACAATAATGGCTCCACAAAAGTCGTCGGCGATAGTTTGGACGGCCAAACTGCCATGTCGACAGTAAGCTTTACTGCTGGCGGCCAGGCCACTGGCGGTCAAAGGACGTACAGCTTCTCGATTACGCAAAAAGTCATAAACAGTAAATGGGCGATCGACTCGATCGACCTTAGGGGTTGCGTTATAAACCCGGCTTCGTAGAAAATACGACCTCACTATACTTGTCACACCTGTATGGCGTTTCTTGCTAAGAGGGGGTGTTCATGTTAGGATTGAGGCTATGTCTGTTTTAGTAGTTATCGGTGATTCAAAGAAGAAGGGTTCGAAGCTTTTGCCTTAGCGCCCTTGATTCGTCATGATTCGGCCCCGCGCTAAGGCACGGGGCTTTTTAATACTTACTGAACGAGGAGAAATTATGTCAGAGTTAAGAACAGGATTCGGCCCGCTACCCGGGGCTGAACAGGAACGGGTGATAACGGCCATGATAACGCCGTTTGACGAACATGGAAGATTAAACCCTGGCGGTGCCCAGGAACTGGCGGCCTGGCTGGTGGGCCACGGTTCGGACGGTTTGGTACTGGCCGGGACTACCGGCGAAAGCCCGACGCTTTTGGCGGATGACCAGCTGGAGTTGTTCCGCGTAGTGCGCCATGCCGTCGGTGATGACGTGCTGCTGATCGCGGGCACGGGTTCAAACAGCACTGCGGAAGCCGTTACGCTGACCAAGAAGACCGATGATCAGGGGCTGGTTGACGCTATGTTAGTCGTTTCCCCTTATTACAACAAGCCTTCACAATTCGGTATTGACCATTATTACCGCAGGGTCAGCGAGGCGACCGAGCGGCCGGTCATGCTTTACAATATTCCAGGCCGTACGGCCGCATTGGTCGAAGAAGAGACTATCATCCGGCTGGTTGATGATAGAGTGGTCGCGGCCGTTAAGGACGCTACCGGTAATACCGATATGGCTAAGTCTTTGAATGCCAGGTTTGGCAGGGACCTGACTATATTCAGCGGTGACGACGGCTTGAACCTGGAATTTGCTCGTGCTGGCGCGGTAGGCGGGGTTTCGGTTGCTAGCCATTGGGCCGGCGAGGAGATCGGCCAGATGTTCGAAGCTTATTTCCTGGGGGATGAAGCAAGGGCCGAACAGATTCAGGCGGCTCTTGAGCCGTCCTGCAGGTTTGAATCCAACCATACCGATGATGACGGCGTAGAGCACAGTACGCCGAACCCGATCCCGGCTAAAGTCATGATGGCACATAGGCTTGGATCCAGCGTGGTTGGTGATTGTCTGTCGCCGATGCTCGCTTCGCCCCAGGAAATGCGTTACCTGCGCGCTAGGGCGCCTGAAATACTAGCCAACCTGGCGGTCGCCATGGGACATATTGCTGCTCCGGCAGGGCATTAGCCGGTTTGCTATACTGGCTTAATGAATATCGTTGGCTCGGTCGCGGGGGTTCTGACAGTCGCGGCTTTTGTGCCGCAGACTTATAAGGCGGTTAAGACCAAGAAAACCAGGGATCTGGCGCTGGCTACTTACGCGACCTTGATCGTTACTGGTACCCTATGGACGATTTATGGGGTGCAGACCAAGAGTCCGGCCGTGTACATTACTAATGTAATAATAGCTTTGCTGGCTTTGATTATTTGCGTGATGAAGATTATCGAGGGCTAGCTTATCTCTCGTAAGGAGTGATTCGGCGTGCGGGCAATTCCAGCGCGAAAACAGGGGTAAACGGCGGCGCGCTGCCCAACTGGATCCTTCTGGGGTGAACCCGCTGGGCACGAGCAGACAAATGCAAGTGGCCGCTGACCACGTCCTTGGATGTTACCGCCTCAGGTATCTCGGTAAGGCTGGCCAGTTCAAGGTTCGGGTCAAAAATCTGCGGCGGCTTTTCCAGGTGGCGGCGTTCGGGTGTCCACAAAGCGTCCAGCGCCTCTTTCTGCTCCTCCCAGCTTGAAGTCGGCTCGACGCCTGCGTGAACAATGACGGCCGTAGCCGTCTCCAGGTATGGCCGCATGCCATAGATTACGGCCAGATGGCCCCGATCCTCCATGGCTTGGCGTAATTCTTCCCTGTCTTGCAAACGATCGCGAGTTGGCACGAGACCGTAACTCACCATTAGCGTTGGATGCGTACCGACCCGCCAATCTTCGGCGTCACAACTTTCCGGGTCCGTCAGCACTTTTAGCAGGCCCCACTCATGGTTGCCAGCCAAGGCTATCGCGCCGCTATCTTGAATCAGTTGAAGAACCCGGGCGCTATCATAGCCGCCATTGATAAAATCTCCCGCGAAAACCGGTGTGACCTCGTCAAGGTTATGCGCGCCTAATGCTCTGGACACCGCGTCATAGTCTCCATGAGCATCAGCCATCACGACGCACCTTTCCAACATAACGTCAGACATAGAGCTAATTTATATCACAAAAAGCTAAGCATCACAAGGTGCTATATAGCTGCCCAATCAAGCAATACCTGAGGCTACGCTTAACTTTGTCTATTGTGTATGCGCCGGGTCTCTGGTACACTAGCGGTGCTAGAAAAGCTGCTAATAACTTTTGTTAGGTTCTAGAGTAAATTAAGTTAAATAAGATAAGTACGTGTTTAAGAGGCGCAGCTAACTGGTTTGCCAGATTACCTCTAACAGTGCAGGAGAGTAAAGTATGGCAACCAAATTATTCGTAGGTTCCCTCGCATGGGCAACTAATGACGACAGTCTTAAGGACTTCTTCGCAGCTGCCGGTACGGTAGTATCAGCAAGCGTCATCATGGACCGCGAGACCAACCGCAGCAAAGGCTTCGGTTTTGTCGAGATGTCATCTGACGAAGAGGCTAAGGCCGCTGTCGAACAGTTGAACGGCAAGGAACTCGACGGCCGCGCTGTCGTAGTATCCGAAGCTCGTCCTCGCGAAGATCGCCCTCGTGGCGGTGGCGGCGGTGGCGGTGGCTACAACGGCGGCGGTGACCGTCAGCGCTACTAGTCTTTCATAGATTGACTAAGCTTAAATGAGCAGGTGAAAACCTGCTCATTTTTATTTGGCTTCGGCGGGGAGAAGCGGAATCAGTCTGAAGCTAGAGCCTAAAGAGTCTTAAGGCTGCTGACGATAGTTGACGCGGAAGTTACGGCGTCCTTGATGTCGGACTGGGCCGTCTTAAGCTGGTCGCGGTCACCTTTCAGTACTGATGGATTGCCATTGTAATCACTAGGCAGCAAACCAATTACGTCAGACTCGATCTTGGTCGAGATAGCTTGGGCGGCACTGATCTGGCTGTTCATGGTTGTCAAGCCGCTCTGGAGGGCGGTGACGTTCTTGCCAGCTGTCTGGGCAGCGCTGATGCGGGTTTGCAATTTGGTTGCCAGGTCCGACAGTTTAGCTTCGGCAACCAACTGGTCATCGGCGGTTTTGACAAGATTGATCTTGGGTACTATGAGAGCGTAGACACGGTAATCGTTGATGATCGACTGGGCATCGGCTTTAGCATCGGCGTCGGTGGTGTCAGCGTCAAGCTTAGTCTTGAGGGCTGTCAGGTTACTTATCTCGGAGCTTACTTCAGCGCTTAAAGAGGCTTGATCATTGGCGCTGAGCTTGGCCTCGCTGCTTATTTTGCCGCTTAACTCGTTAAGAGACTTTAGGCGGCGCGTAATCTCGCTGTTGCCGCGGGTGATCACCACCTTTAACTTGGCTTGGTCGCCAGCTGAGGCTCCGGTTTTGTCAGAGGTTTTGGCCGCGTCTAAGGCACTGGCCGGTATGATGGCCAGGCTTAGAGCGCCAATGATAGCGCTAAGAGCTAGGCCGGCTCGCTTTATGATGGTTAATTTCATGTTAATTTAATTATCCTTTCGTTGCGGTGTTTATTGAGGTACTGAAGTTAGAGTTGATTGGTCGCTTAGACTGGTATTGGCGGCCGATAAGTCCTTGCTGCCCTGGCTGGCGTTGCTGGACGCGGTTTGTAAATCGCTCTGAAGGCTGGCGTTGCTGGTGTCGCCGGTATTAGAGGAGGCCGCCGCTTGTTTTTTGGTGGTAAACTTCGGACCGGCGTTATTGCTGGTGGTATTAGCGGCGTTCAGAGACTTGTCAGTGGTTTGCTTGGCGTGGTAAACGAACCACCCAACGAAGCCTATGACAGCTACGATGACGATGACGAGGATAGTTTCAATCGGGCTGAAACCGCGTTCGTCTTGTTTTGTGTCAGACATGTTAATTCCTTATATAATGTTTATGCTTTATTTACTTTACGGCACAGGCTGTATCGAATCAAGAGTATTGCTTGACCTGTCGCGCTGACACCCGTAGTCTGGGGAGTATGCCGCCCTTGCGAAAAGCCAGAGAACTGGTCACACAAACTTTACAACTGTCCTTCCGGCCGGATAAGGAACTGACGCCCGAAGATGTCCTTGAAGCCCGCCGGTATATCGCGACATATTGGACCAAAGTAGAGCGCTTCCACCCCAAGGATGACGAGAGTTTGCTGGGCTTGCCTAAGCCTTACCTGGTGCCGTCCTACCGGACAAAGACGGGTTTCGATTATAACGAGCTCTATTATTGGGACAGTTATTTCATGATTCAAGGCTTGCTTGACGAAGAGCACCGCGAATTGGTTTGCGGCATCCTGGAGGACCTGATGTCGCTGTTCAAACGTTTCAAAATTATACCTAACGCCTCCCGCACTTATCTGACAGGACGCTCGCAGCCGCCGTTTTTGACCAGTTTCATCTTTGACGTTTACCAGCAGTACGATCTGGGCAACGCCTGGCTCAAAGACTCTATGAAAGTGGCCGAAGAGGAGTACAGAACGGTTTGGATGGGCGTTAATAAGCCGAACGAACGACAGGTTTATCGCGGCCTGAGCCGGCACTATGACATTAACTACCTGCATGATCTGGCCGAGGCCGAGAGCGGCTGGGATATGACGCCGCGTTTCGATCGCCGGGCCTTGAACTTCCTGCCGGTCGACCTGAACGCTTTGCTTTATAAGTATGAAACGGATTTTGCCCGGGCGGCCCGGATCTTCGAGGATAAACGCGGCGCGGCCTTTTGGGACGACGCGGCCGCCCAGCGCAAAGTCATCATGGACGAACTGATGTGGGACCGTTTGCACGGCCTGTATTACGACTACAATTACGTCAAAGAGAAACGGGGCGGCACCAGCAGCCTGGCGGCTTATTATCCGTTATGGGCGGGTATGGTGAACGAAAAACAAGCCGCCGCGCTGGTGAAATCGCTGCGGCGTTTTGAGCATAAGGGCGGCTTATCTACTACCGACGCGTTGCCGCTCGGCCAGTTCGTCCTGGGCAGCCTGCCGACCCAGTGGGCCTATCCGAACGGCTGGGCGCCGCTGCATTTCCTGATCATCAAGGGGTTAGAGCGTTACGGTTACCACCAGGATGCCCGCCGGATCGCCATTAAATGGATTAAGGCCAATCTTCAGTGGTTCAACGCCGAGCATGTTTTCCTGGAGAAATACAACGTCGTATCCCCAGAGAAACCGCCCGTCAAAGGCCTCTACCCGTCACAAACCGGCTTCGGCTGGACCAACGCCGTCTTCGAACGCCTGTGCCGGGACTACGTCGACCGCCCCGCCTAGCCGCTTGACAAAACCAGTGCTTGGTGTAATATTGAAATAATGTTTATTAAATTGGCAACCGATTCCCGACTTATGATGCCTATGCCCATGCTTAGCCCTAGGCCGAGTTCTTAGTAAGCGATCCAATCAGCAAGCAAACCGGCCTAGGGCCGGTTTTTGATTAATAAGCCTACTGAGAGACTAAATATGACAAGGGAAGACAAGATTTAAAATGACACAATTAGACCTTTATCCGGCCTTGGCCGAAGCCGCGCGACAGCAGTTTGACAGCGAAGGCCACGTGGCCGTGCAGGGCCTTTTCGGCATTGACGAAGCCCAAGCCGTGCTGTCGCAAATCGGTTCCCAGCCACTTAGGCATCATCTGGGCGGTCCCGGCGAACAAATAACCACGCTCAGAAGCATGCCTACCAGAGACCGCGACACCGCCTTCGACGGACTTTTCGAAAGAATTAGTAACGGGGCAGCCACTCTGGGCGAGACGTTAGAGCCTGGATCCGGCTGGGGAATCAATGCCCAGCTAATTAGAATGATAGCCGGTGCCAAGGGTAGGGTACACACTGATTGCCCGACTCTGGGAGACGTTACGGCTATCGCTAACCTGGATGGCAGTTCTTCCTTCCGGGTTATTGACGTCGGGCAGTACCGTCTGGATCCTGGCGACGTAGTGTTTATTCGCGGCCATGAGATGCGGCATCAGGGCGTAGCCGACCTAGGCGTCGCTCGGGTCGGCCTGGCTGTCGCCCGTATGGCACCACTCAAGTAGAAATAAAGGGCATGACTATTTTATTTACCATCAGAAACAGGTTAAGCTATATCTAATGAGCAAGTACTACGTCTCGACGTCTATTCCCTATGTCAACGGCGATCCGCATATTGGTTTCGCTATGGAGTTGCTTTATGCTGACGTCCTGGCGCGCTGGGCGCGGCAAAAGGGTGATGAGGTTATCTTCAGCACCGGCACTGACGAGCATGGCGGCAAGGTTGCCGAAAAGGCCGCCGAGCAGGGACTGGAGGCCAAGGCCTTCGCCGACCAGGTCAGCCAGCGTTTCCGGGAGCTGGGCGAGCTGCTGAACGTCAGCAATAACCGTTTCATTCGCACGACTGATCCTGGACATGAACAGCGCGCGCAACTGATCTGGAAGAAGCTCAAAAAGGACATTTACAAGAGTAAATACATCGGCTGGTATTGTACCGGCGACGAGGCTTTCGTCACTGATACCGAAGTCAAAGCCAACAACGGCGTCTGCCCGGCCCATAATCGGCCTTACGAAAAAATCGAAGAGGAAAACTATTTCTTCAAACTCGACAAATACAGCGACCAGATCATCAAGGCCATCGATAGCGGCGAGTTCCTGATCGTGCCGGAAACCAGGCGCAACGAAATCATGAGCCTTCTCAAGAGCGGCCTGGACGACATCAGCGTCTCGCGGCCCAAAGACAAGATCGGCTGGGGCATTCCGGTACCCGGCGATGCGGACCAGGTCATGTATGTCTGGTTCGAGGCCCTGATGAACTATATAACCGTGCTGGGCTATCCGGAAAAAGACGACTTCAAGCAATTCTGGCCAGCGCAGGTACAGGTCATCGGCAAGGACATTATCCGGTTTCACGCGGCGATTTGGCCGGCCATGCTGATGAGCTTGAAGCTGCCGCTGCCCAAGCAGCTCTATGTCCATAGTTTTATCACCGTCGAAGGCAAGAAGATGAGTAAAAGCCTAGGAAATGTCCTGCATCCGGCCGATGTCGTCGACAAATACGGCGTTGACGCCTGCCGTTACTACTTCTTGCGGCATGTGCCAAGTTACGAAGACGGCGACTTCAGTTGGCAGCGCCTGGAAGCCGCCTACAACAATGAACTGGCTAACGAACTCGGTAACGCCGTGCAGCGCACCGTGGCCATGGTCATGAACTATCAGGCGGGGGTCGTGGGAGCCATCCCGGCGGCCGAGCACGATATCGCCCAGTACGAAGCGGCGCTGTCAGCCTGCCGGTTTGACCGCGCCCTGGATGAGGTGTGGGAGCAGGTCCGCGGCCTTAACCAGTACATCGACGAAGAGAAGCCCTGGGTGATCGCCAAGTCCGACGACAAGGAGCACCTGCGCGACGTGCTGGCTTACCAAGTCAGTTCGCTGCTTAATATCGCCGAGCTGTTGGAGCCTTTCCTGCCGGACACCGCCGCCAAGATCAAGGCCGTTTTTGCCGGTGACAAAGTTAAGCCTACCGAAGGCACGCTTTTCCCCAAGCACGAGACCGCCAAGGAGACATAGACCATGCCCGAGCTGGTCGACACGCATTGCCATATCCAATCAGCCGGCCAGGGCCGCGGCGAGAAAATCACGCGTGAACTCTGGGCCAAGTCGCCAGAGCTGACAGGCGACGACATAGTCGCGGCGGCGGCTGACGCTGGCGTGACACGGCTAATTTGCGTCGGCTGCGACATGGCCGACAGCCGATTGGCGACAGGATTCGTGAAAAACCGTGAAAACTGCTGGGCGTCGATTGGCATTCATCCTCACGAGGCCAAGCACTACGCCGGCAACCGGCAGCAACTGGATGAATTCGCCAAGTTGGCCGGTGAGCCAAAAGTCGTGGCCGTGGGGGAATGCGGCTTCGATTTTTATTACAATCACTCGCCGAAGACGGATCAGGCCGAAGTGTTGAAATTTCAGATAGAACTGGCGCTGGAGCATGATTTGCCGATGATTTTTCATGTCCGCGAGGCGTTTGATGATTTCTGGCCGGTTTTTGATAGCTACGACGGCGTGCGCGGCGTGCTGCACAGCTTCACCGATTCGGCTACCAACCTGGCCAAAGCCCTGGAGCGCGGGCTGCATGTCGGCGTTAACGGCATCGCTACCTTTGCCAAAAACCCGGCCCAACTTGAAGTTTACAAATCGATCCCGCTCGAGAATTTATTACTGGAAACCGACTCTCCGTTCTTGTCGCCTCATCCCCATCGCGGCAACATTAACGAGCCCAAAAGACTGTCTGACGTAGCCGACTTCTTGGCTGAACTGCGCGGCGAGCGTCTCGAAGACCTGGCGGCTGCCACTACCGCTAACGCCCGAAAGCTGTTCGGTATCTAAATGGCCGGGCAGGCCACCGTCTATCTGGATTACGCGGCCGCCACGCCGGTCGATCCGGTCGTAATCGAGGCCATGAGACCTTTCCTAACGGATAGTTTTTATAATCCGTCGGCAACTTATTCCGCCGCCCTGGCAGTAAAAAAATCCGTCGCTGAAGCCCGATCCAAGGTTGCCCATTGGCTGGGCGCCCGCTCCAGCGAGATCATCTTCACGGCCGGCGGCACGGAAGCCAATAACCTGGCCGTCCACGGGGTTATGCGGCAATTTCCGGCCGGCAATATCGTTGTCAGCGCCATCGAACACGAGTCTGTCCTGGCACCGGCCCGCGACTATGATTGCCGCGAAGCCGCGGTCCGCCCGGACGGTCGTCTGGATGTCGATGACCTGCGCCGAAAAATCGACGATAAGACAGTCCTGGTCAGCATCATTTACGCTAATAACGAGATCGGTACCATACAGCCGGTCAGAGAAGCCGCTAAACTCATAGATGAGATCAGGCGGCAACGCGCGCCCGGCGCTCCGCCCCTGTATTTGCACACCGATGCCTGCCAGGCCGCCAATTATCTTGACCTGCACGCGGCGCGGCTGGGCGTCGACCTGATGACGATTAACGGCGGCAAAATTTATGGCCCTAAACAATCCGGCGCCTTATACGTCAAAGCCGGCCTCAAGCTGCAGCCCCTGATCG